>NZ_JAAKRF010000010.1:0-116909 GCF_049173005.1 Aeromonas sp. 602658
TTATCCCCCTCGACTGGGCAATTTCCCAGGCATTACTCACCCGTCCGCCGCTCGCCGGCAAAAGTAGCAAGCTACTTCCCCGCTGCCGCTCGACTTGCATGTGTTAGGCCTGCCGCCAGCGTTCAATCTGAGCCATGATCAAACTCTTCAATTTAAGTTTGGTTGCTTCGAAAAGCGGCTCAATGAATTGCTGAAATAAACTGTTCGACTTCTTATTGCTAAGAAATCGTCTTGGTCACTTCACCAGACATTGAAAATCAAAAATTGTTTTTGATGTTCGATGCTGTGAGTGCCCACACAGATTGCTTGATTCAAATTGTTAAAGAGCGACGCAACAGTGTGTTGCTGCGGGAGTGGAATTCTACTCAACCGCCTTCTCGAGTCAAGCCTTATTTTCAAAGGCTTTTCGAGGTTACCGACTTGGCTTTCTGCGTTGCCGCTTGCCGTGTCGATGAAGGCGCATTATAGGGAGTGAATTCGTTCTGGCAAGCGGATAATTGCAAAAAGATGGCTTTCGCTGTTCGTTCGCTCACAAAGCCACCAATTGGCATATTAAACCGGCGAAATCAGCGTGCTGCAGGCACCGCGATGGCAAAATCATGCAGGTTGTCATAGATGGCATCTGCCAGTGCGCTACCCGTTTCGGTAACCGGCTTACCGGTTCTGACCATGATCTTGTGACCGACCCCGGCATTGCTCGCTGCTTTCAGATCGGAAGGCTTGTCACCCACCATATAGGAACGGCTCATGTCGATGTTCAGTTCCTGCTTGGCGAGCAACAGCATTCCCGGTTCCGGCTTGCGGCAGTCACAGGGAGCACCGTGAATCGGATGGTGTGGGCAGAAGTAGATACCATCGAGGTCCACATCGCGATCGGCCAGCGACCAATCCATCCACTCGGTTAGGTTCATGAAATCATCTTCGGTGAAATAACCGCGGGCAATCCCTGACTGGTTGGTCACTACAACCAGCAGATAGCCTTTCTTTTTGAGGAGCTGCAGGGCGTCTATGACTCCGGGCAGAAAATGGAAGTCATCGACCTGGCTGACATAGCCAGTGTCTTCATTGATGACACCGTCACGATCCAGAAAAATGGCGGGTTTGCTCACGGAAACTACCTCAATCAATGGTTTTGCCCAGTATCTCACAGGGCAGATAAAGCCCAAAAACAAAAGGGGCAGCCGAAGCCACCCCTTTCATGTGTGCATTTAAAGTATCGATTAAGCGATAACTTTAGCTACAACACCAGCACCTACGGTACGGCCACCTTCACGGATAGCGAAACGCAGGCCGTCGTCCATCGCGATCGGCGCAATCAGGGTAACAACCATCTTGATGTTGTCGCCCGGCATTACCATCTCTACGCCTTCCGGCAGTTCGATGGTACCGGTCACGTCGGTAGTACGGAAGTAGAACTGCGGACGGTAGCCTTTGAAGAACGGGGTATGACGACCACCTTCTTCTTTGGACAGCACGTACACTTCAGATTCAAACTTGGTGTGCGGCTTGATGGTGCCCGGCTTGGCCAGTACCTGACCACGCTCTACGTCTTCACGCTTCACGCCACGCAGCAGTGCACCGATGTTCTCGCCTGCACGACCTTCGTCCAGCAGCTTGCGGAACATTTCAACGCCGGTACAGGTGGTCTTGGTGGTATCTTTGATACCAACGATTTCCACTTCTTCACCTACTTTAACGATACCGCGCTCTACACGACCGGTAACTACAGTACCACGGCCAGCGATAGAGAATACGTCTTCGATCGGCATCAGGAACGGCTGGTCAATCGCACGCTCCGGCTCCGGAATGTAGCTGTCCAGGTGGCCAGCCAGTTCCAGGATCTTCTCTTCCCACTGAGCTTCGCCTTCCAGCGCTTTCAGTGCGGAACCACGGACTACCGGCAGGTCATCGCCCGGGAAGTCGTACTCGGACAGCAGTTCGCGAACTTCCATCTCGACCAGTTCCAGCAGCTCTTCGTCATCTACCATGTCACACTTGTTCATGAACACGATGATGTACGGAACGCCTACCTGACGACCCAGCAGGATGTGCTCACGAGTCTGCGGCATCGGGCCGTCAGTCGCTGCTACTACCAGGATCGCGCCGTCCATCTGGGCAGCACCGGTGATCATGTTTTTAACGTAGTCGGCGTGACCCGGGCAGTCTACGTGTGCGTAGTGACGGGTAGCGGTGTCGTATTCTACGTGGGAGGTGTTGATGGTGATACCACGCTCACGCTCTTCCGGTGCCTTGTCGATCTGGTCGAAGGCGAAAGCTTTACCACCGAAGTGCTTGGCCAGCACGTTGGTGATAGCTGCAGTCAGGGTGGTTTTACCGTGGTCAACGTGGCCGATGGTGCCGACGTTTACGTGCGGTTTATTACGCTCAAATTTTTCTTTAGACACGACGTAGTCCTTCTAGGTTAAACCCGCCTACCGTCGTAGGCGGGGAATCTTAAATTACTTGGATTTGCGCTCTTCGATCACGGCTTGTGCAACGTTGGTCGGTGCATCGTGATACTTGGCGAATTCCATGGCGTAGGAAGCGCGACCCTGGGTAGCGGAACGCAGTGCAGTTGCATAACCGAACATTTCGGCCAGCGGCACCAGAGCACGTACGATCTTGCCGGACGGGCCATCTTCCATACCTTCGATCAGGCCACGACGACGGTTCAGGTCACCGATAACGTCGCCCATGTAATCTTCCGGAGTTTCAACTTCTACTTTCATGATCGGTTCGAGCAGAACCGGGTTGGCTTTCATGAAGCCAGCCTTAAAGGCCATGGAAGCAGCGATTTTGAACGCCAGTTCGGAAGAGTCGACATCGTGGTAAGAACCGAAGTGCAGACGCACACCCAGATCCATAACCGGGTAACCAGCCAGCGGACCAGATTTGAGCTGCTCACGGATACCTTTATCAACACCCGGGATGAATTCACCAGGAATGACACCACCTTTGATGTCGTTGACGAATTCGTATGCTTTGCCTTCTTCCAGCGGGTACATGTCGATAACAACATGACCGTACTGACCGCGACCACCAGACTGCTTGGCATGCTTGCCTTCGATGTCTTTAACTGTGGTACGGATGGTTTCACGGTAGGCAACCTGCGGCTTACCTACGTTGGCTTCAACCTTGAACTCGCGACGCATACGGTCAACGATGATGTCCAGGTGCAGCTCACCCATACCAGCGATGATGGTTTGACCTGACTCTTCGTCAGTCCATACGCGGAAGGACGGATCTTCCTGAGCCAGACGGCCCAGAGCCAGACCCATCTTCTCCTGGTCAGCCTTGGTTTTCGGCTCAACCGCGATAGAAATTACCGGCTCCGGGAATTCCATACGCTCGAGGATGATCGGTGCGTTCGGGTCACACAGGGTGTCACCAGTGGTCACGTCTTTCAGACCGATGGCAGCAGCGATGTCACCAGCGCGTACTTCTTTGATCTCTTCACGCTTGTTGGCATGCATCTGAACGATACGGCCAAAACGCTCGCGCTTGTCCTTGACGGAGTTCAGCACGGTGTCACCGGAGTTGATCACGCCAGAGTAGACACGGAAGAAGGTCAGGTTACCAACGAACGGGTCGGTAGCGATCTTGAACGCCAGAGCAGAGAACGGCTCGTCATCGGAAGCGTGACGCTCGTCTTTGGTCTCGCCGTCCATTTTCAGGCCGTCGATAGCAGCAACGTCGGTCGGAGCCGGCAGGTACTCGATCACGGCATCCAGCATGGCCTGTACGCCCTTGTTCTTGAACGCGGAGCCACAGGTTACCAGGATGATTTCGTTGTTCAGCACGCGCTGACGCAGAGCACCTTTGATCTCTTCCTCGGTCAGCTCTTCGCCGCCCAGGTATTTTTCCATCAGGTCTTCAGACGCTTCAGCAGCGGCTTCAACCAGATTCATGCGCATTTCTTGCGCCTGTTCCAGCAACTCGGCCGGGACGTCTTCGTAATCGAAGGATACGCCCTGGTCAGCTTCGTTCCAGTTGATGGCCTTCATCTTGACCAGGTCAACAACGCCCTTGAAGTTCTCTTCAGAGCCGATGTTCAGCTGAAGGGGAACCGGAGTACCTTTCAGACGGGTCTTGATGTGCTCAACACAACGCAGGAAGTTGGCACCGGTACGGTCCATCTTGTTGACGAACGCAATACGGGGAACCTTGTACTTGTTAGCCTGACGCCATACGGTTTCAGACTGTGGCTGTACGCCACCTACAGCACAGTACACCATCACGGCACCGTCCAGAACACGCATTGAACGCTCTACTTCGATAGTAAAGTCAACGTGGCCCGGGGTATCGATGATGTTGATACGGTGCGGTTGGAACTGTTTACCCATACCGGACCAGAAAGCGGTGGTCGCGGCGGAGGTGATGGTGATACCACGCTCTTGTTCCTGTTCCATCCAGTCCATGGTGGCAGCGCCATCGTGAACTTCACCGATCTTGTGACTTACACCGGTGTAAAACAGTACGCGCTCGGTAGTAGTAGTCTTACCGGCGTCAATGTGAGCGGAGATACCGATGTTACGATAACGCTCAATGGGGGTTGTACGAGCCATTGTCATCCTCTTACTAAGGCGCTTGTCCCTAGATAATTAAAGGTGCGCAGAGTCAAAAGACCCTGCGCAAGCGGATTACCAGCGGAAGTGAGCGAAGGCTTTGTTCGCTTCAGCCATACGGTGAACGTCTTCACGTTTCTTGACAGACGAACCCTTATTGTCAGCGGCATCCAGCAGCTCGCCAGCCAGACGCTGAGCCATTGATTTTTCACCACGTTTACGAGCGGCATCAACCAACCAGCGCATTGCCAGGGCATTGCGACGTACCGGACGAACTTCTACCGGCACCTGATAGGTTGCACCACCGACGCGACGAGATTTAACCTCGACCGCCGGACGAATGTTATCCAGAGCTTCTTCGAATACGGCCAGGTGCTCTTTGCCAGATTTGGTGGCAATGATGTCCAGGGCGCCATAAACAATGGCTTCTGCAACAGATTTCTTACCGTCAACCATTACTACGTTGACAAATTTAGCCAGCAGCTCTGATCCGAACTTGGGATCTGGCAGGATTTTACGCTGACCAACAACACGACGTCTTGGCATTTCAAATTCTCCGTAACTTCAGGGATTACCCAAAACTAGAAAGCTATCTAACTAGAAACGAATTAACGTTTGGCCTTACTTAACGGAGAACCATTAAGCTTTAGGACGCTTCACGCCATACTTGGAGCGAGCCTGCTTACGGTCTTTAACACCGGCACAGTCCAACGCACCACGAACGGTGTGATAACGAACACCTGGCAAGTCTTTTACACGACCGCCACGGATCAGAACAACAGAGTGCTCTTGCAGGTTGTGACCTTCACCACCGATGTAGGAGGTGACTTCGAAGCCGTTGGTCAGACGTACACGGCACACTTTACGCAGTGCAGAGTTAGGCTTCTTCGGGGTGGTGGTATATACACGAGTGCATACGCCACGCTTCTGAGGGCACGCTTCCAGCGCCGGCACGTTGCTTTTCACAACGAGCTTGATGCGTGGCTTGCGAACCAACTGGTTAATAGTTGCCATCAAAAGGCTCCTGATAATGACTTCATAAACGTGTGGAAAATCCTCCCCGCAGATACGGGGACGCGAAATTTTATGCCCTGTTGTCTGGGGAGTCAAGATTTATACAATTTGCGTCACAAAAGGGCAATTCGGATCCGTTTGCTTTCACGACATCGCCTTGAATTTTCTTGAAAATATGCTTCTCAGCCACCCCAGGTGCGCGGGGAACCTTTTTGCGCAATCAGTGCCACCAGATCCGCCATATCGAGCACATTGCCCACCCGATGCTGCAAACCGCGAGCTTGCAGATCTTCCTGCATCACATAAAGCGGGATACCCGCCAGCCGCGCGCTCCACTGGGGAGCCGATGCCGCAATCACGGCATCCTGCATCAGTACCAGCTCATCCTCGGGCTGAAGGTATGAGAGCGCCTCTGCCAGAGCCTGACTCTGAAAGGGAGAGTTCAATATCAGATGCAACATAGAGACCTCAAAAGCTGATGTGAGTCGAACATTGTGCCCAGCGCCGAGCCAGTTCCTGGCGCGGCAGACTCTCGACGGGGATCAGCAGATCATCCACTGTCACGCCACGCTCTGCCAGCGAGTCAGCACAAACATAGACCTCTTCGATGTCGTAGAGTTCCAGCATTTTGAAGGTGGGCGCGTAGTGGCGCTGCAAAATGGCGGCAGGCTGCTGCTCCTTGAGCAGTTGCAGCACGCCGTCCCCAATCAGGAAGAGGGCCAGCTCATCGGTCATGGCCGAGGTGGCCAACAAGGCATCCAGTCCTTCCCGGCCGGCGGCATGGCCATGGGGGCCACGACTGCAGATAAAGGCGATTTTCTTGCTCATGACTCCCCCTAAAACTGAACCAGCCGATCGGCGGTGAGCGCCGCCTCGGCCAACTGGCCCAGACCGCTCAGGCAAAATGGCGCTTGCAGATTGAAGTGTGCCTGCCCTGCCCCCTTGGCTTCCTGTTCATCGAGCACACCGCGTCGCATGGCGGCGGCGACGCAGACGTCGATACGGATCCCCTGCTCTTCTGCCAGCTCTCGCCACAGACGCACCAGGTCAGTCTCATCGGATGCTGGCAGATGCAGACCGTTGCCGTTGCAGACCCCGTCCTGATAGAAAAACAGGTGGGACAAGGTATGCCCCTGCGCCAACAGGGCGCGGGCAAAACGATAGGCTGTGCTGGCCGATTGGGTGCCATAGGCAGGTCCCGTGACCAGAATGGCAAAACTCAGACTCATAGCAGGACTCCTGTGCTGACCCGGTCCATTTTACGCCAAAAACAAAAAAGCCCCTGCCAGGAGGGGCTTGATTCGATCTCTTGCTCAGAGATGGGCTATCGCCTCAACCTCGACCAGCACATCTTTCGGCAGACGGGCCACCTCCACGCAGGAGCGGGCTGGCGCCGCATCGCCAAAGTAGCGGGCATAGACCTGATTGAAAGCAACGAAGTTGTTCATGTCACTCAGGAAGCAGGTGGTTTTGACCACTTTGCTGGCATCGGCACCCGCAGCGTGCAACACGGCAACCAGATTCTTCATCACCCGCTCGGCCTGCTCTTCAATGCCGCCAGCCACGATTTCCATGGTGGCAGGATCGAGCGGGATCTGCCCGGAGGTGAAGATCATCTCGCCAACCTTGGTAGCCTGAACATACGGACCAATCGCGGCAGGCGCCTTGTCGGTTGCAATCACTTCTTTAGCCATTCATCTATCCCCTTCTGGAATGAGTTACTCGTTCTCGTCTTCACCCTGCTTGCGCTGTCGGATGTAAAGATAAACGGTATGTTTTGAAATATTGAGTTTGTCCGCCACCAGATTGATCGAATCCTTGATATCGAAAATGCCCTTCTCGAACAGCTGGGTCACGATGAAGCGGTTCTTGGCATTGTTGGCCACGGTGGGATCGCGATTGATCTCGTCGATGGTGTTATCCACCGTCTGGGCAACCAGCTCTTCCACGCTGTTGGCGAAGGTCTCTGGTGACTGACGCGCCGCCTGCTGGGGCGTCGGGAAAAATTCGGCCACGAACTCGTGGAAAGGCGCATTGATGTGCAGATTGATGCAGATAAGCCCCACTACTTGCCGCTCGCTGTTGCGAATGGCGATGGTGCTCGACTTCATCAGCGCGCCGGTACGGCTGCGAGCGAAATAGCTCTGAGTGTAATCCTGGCCGGTGCTCTCGATATCCTTGAGCATGCGCAGGGCGAGATCGGTGATGGGCGCCCCGAGGGTGCGTCCGGTATTGAAGCCGTTGGCGATCTTGATCACCGACTCGTGCAGATTTTCCAGGGAGTGGAGTACCACTTCACAATGCTTGCCGAACAGCTCGGCCAAGCCATCGATGAGCCCATCGTATGAGCGCAACAATTCCCTGTCTTCATCTGTAAAAGTGCGGCTGATCAGCTGTTCTTCGGGAAGCATGGCTTCCTCGATACCGACAGTCATGTTCTACCCCTGTAATAACCATTCAACTTTCCCGAGTTTTAAATTGCAGGGGAGTAAAGTCAACTTTTTTTGATTTTTTACTCTACAACTTTGCTCTGGATCATCCTGAAACCCGCGCTGCGTCTACCTTTGCCGAGGAATTGGCCAACAAAAAGGGCTCCTTGAAGGAGCCCTTTTTAATCACGGATGACGAGTTACTCTTCGTCGAAGCTACCGGCTGCGTTAAGCAGATCCGCCAGGTTCTGCTCCGCTTCATCAGCGGTCACCTGCGGGGTGCCAACAGCACGAGCTGCGGCAGCACGCTGGTTGATCCGGCTGTGGTGGTAGGCAAAGCCGGTACCAGCCGGGATCAGACGACCCACGATGACGTTCTCTTTCAGACCACGCAGTTCATCACGCTTGCCACCTACGGCGGCTTCGGTCAGAACGCGAGTGGTTTCCTGGAAGGAAGCCGCGGAGATGAAGGACTCGGTGCTCAGAGATGCCTTGGTAATACCCATCAGAACATGACGGTAGGTCGCAGGGGTCTTGCCCTCGGCAACCAGCTTACGGTTGGCAATCTTCACACGAGCCACTTCAACCTGTTCGCCTTCGATCAGATCGGTATCGCCAGCGCTCAGGATCTCGCACTTGCGCAGCATCTGACGAACGATGACTTCGATGTGCTTGTCGTTGATCTTAACGCCTTGCAGACGGTATACGTCCTGCACTTCGTTGGCGATGTAGTTGGCGACCGGGCTGATACCGCGCAGACGCAGGATGTCGTGAGCAGACTCAGGACCGTCCGCCAGCACTTCACCCTTCTCAACTTTTTCACCTTCGAACACGTTCAGGTTACGCCACTTCGGAATCATCTCTTCGTAGACGTTGCCACCATCGGTCGGGGTGATGACCAGACGGCGTTTGCCCTTGGTCTCTTTCCCGAAGGAGATGGTACCGGAGATCTCGGCCAGAATTGCCGGTTCCTTCGGTTGACGTGCTTCGAACAGATCCGCAACGCGCGGCAGACCACCGGTGATGTCCTTGGTACCGCCGGACTCTTGCGGGATACGCGCTACCGCGTCACCCACGCCCACGTTGGCACCATCTTCCAGGTTCACGATCGCCTTGCCCGGCAGGAAGTACTGGGCGGCTACATCGGTACCCGGGATCATCACGTCTTTGCCGTTCAGGTCGACCAGTTTAACGGTCGGACGCATCTCTTTACCGGCGCTCGGACGCTCGTTGACGTCCAGAACAACGATAGAAGAGAGACCGGTCAGCTCGTCGGTCTGACGAGTGATGGTCACGCCATCGATCATGTGTTCGAACTGCAGGCGACCTGCCACTTCGGTGATGATCGGGTGGGTGTGCGGATCCCAGTTGGCAACGGTCTCGCCAGCACTCACGGCCTGGCCGTCCTTCACTTCCAGTACGGAACCGTAAGGCAGCTTGTGGCTTTCCTTGGTACGGCCCATGTCGTCCATGATGGTCAGTTCGGTAGAACGTGAGGTGATAACCAGTTTGTCATCGCTGTTGTGAACGAACTTGGCGTTCTGCAGCTTGATGGTACCGGTGTTCTTGACCTGGATGCTGCTTTCAGCAGCGGCACGAGATGCAGCACCACCGATGTGGAAAGTACGCATCGTCAGCTGGGTACCCGGTTCACCGATGGACTGGGCGGCGATAACACCGACAGCCTCACCCTTGTTAACCAGGTGACCACGGGCCAGATCACGGCCGTAGCAGTGAGCACAGTTACCGAAGTCGGTTTCACAGGTGATGGCAGAACGTACCTTCACACGGTCAACGGAGTTGCGTTCCAGCAGGTCACACAGCTGCTCGTCGAGCAGGGTGTTGCGAGCGACCAGGATCTCGTCCTCGGTACCCGGCTTGATGACATCTTCTGCCACCACACGACCCAGCACGCGCTCACGCAGCGGCTCGACCACGTCGCCACCCTCGATCAGCGGAGTCATCCACAGACCGTCGGTAGTGCCGCAATCGTCCTCGGTGATCACCATGTCCTGCGCCACGTCTACCAGGCGACGAGTCAGGTAACCGGAGTTCGCAGTCTTCAGTGCAGTATCCGCCAGACCCTTACGAGCACCGTGGGTAGAGATAAAGTACTGCAGTACGTTCAGACCTTCGCGGAAGTTCGCGATGATCGGGGTCTCGATGATGGAGCCATCCGGCTTGGCCATCAGGCCACGCATACCGGCCAGCTGACGGATCTGGGCGGCGGAACCACGCGCACCAGAGTCGGCCATCATAAAGATGCTGTTGAACGAGGCCTGCTCTTCTTCTTCACCCAGCGAGTTGACGTTACGCTCTTTGGACAAGTTCTCCATCATGGCCTTGGAGACGCGCTCGTTGGCGCTGGCCCAGATATCGATAACCTTGTTGTAACGCTCGCCCGCAGTTACCAGACCTGACAGGAACTGGTCCTGGATCTCGGCAACTTCAGCTTCGGCTGCTGCGATGATGTCTTTCTTGGCATCCGGGATGACCATGTCATCGATACCAACGGAAGCACCGGACAGGGCCGCGTAGTGGAAACCGGTATACATCAGCTGGTCAGCGAAGATAACGGTATCCTTCAGGCCCTGCTTGCGATAGCAGGTGTTCAGCAGACGGGAGATGAGCTTTTTGCCCAGCGCCTTGTTGGATACGCACTTGATCCAGTTCTGCGGATTGGCATCCAGATCAGCCTGTTCTGCAGCAGTCAGCACCTTCGGCTCGTCGATCAGGGCGTATTCCATGCCTTTCGGCAGGATCAGGCTCAGGATCGCACGACCAACGGTGGTGTTCTTCATCTCGGTCTTGGCAACCAGCTCACCGGCTTCGTTCTTCACGTACTCGGTGATGCGGCACTTGACGCGAGCATGCAGGTCGGCCAGACCGGCACGGTACACTTTCTCGGCCTCTTTCGGGCCGGACAGCACCATACCTTCACCCTTCGCATTGATGCGGGCGCGGGTCATGTAGTACAGACCCAAGACCACGTCCTGAGAAGGAACGATGATCGGCTCACCGGATGCAGGCGACAGGATGTTGTTGGTAGACATCATCAGCGCACGCGCTTCCAGCTGGGCTTCCAGGGTCAGCGGTACGTGAACAGCCATCTGGTCACCGTCGAAGTCCGCGTTATACGCAGCACAAACCAGCGGGTGCAGCTGGATTGCCTTGCCTTCGACAAGAGTCGGTTCGAATGCCTGGATACCCAGACGGTGCAGAGTCGGTGCACGGTTCAGCAGAACCGGATGTTCGCGGATCACTTCGTCCAGGATGTCCCAAACGACAGCTTCCTCGCGCTCCACCATCTTCTTGGCGGCCTTGATAGTGGTCGCCAGACCGCGGGTTTCCAGCTTGCCATAGATGAACGGCTTGAACAGTTCCAGCGCCATCTTCTTCGGCAGACCGCACTGATGCAGACGCAGAGTCGGGCCTACGGTGATAACGGAACGACCGGAGTAGTCGACACGCTTACCGAGCAGGTTCTGACGGAAACGACCCTGCTTACCCTTGATCATGTCGGCCAGGGATTTCAGCGGGCGCTTGTTGGAACCGGTGATGGCACGACCGCGACGGCCGTTATCCAGCAGCGCATCGACGGACTCTTGCAGCATGCGCTTTTCGTTGCGCACGATGATGTCCGGAGCAGCCAGATCCAGCAGACGCTTCAAGCGGTTGTTACGGTTGATCACGCGACGGTACAGATCGTTCAGATCGGAAGTCGCGAAACGGCCGCCGTCCAGCGGTACCAGCGGACGCAGGTCCGGCGGCAGCACAGGCAGCACTGTCATGATCATCCACTCCGGCTTGTTGCCGGACTGCAGGAAAGCTTCCATCAGCTTCAGACGCTTGGTGGTCTTCTTGCGTTTGGTCTCGGAGTTGGTCTGATCCAGCTCCTCACGCATCGCTTTGACTTCACCTTCCAGATCGATGGCACGCAGCAATGCCAGGATCGCTTCGGCACCCATCTTGGCGTCAAATTCGTCGCCCCACTCTTCCAGCGCATCCAGGTACTGCTCTTCAGAGAGCATCTGGCTGCGTTCGAGGTTGGTCATGCCCGGCTCGATAACTACGAAAGATTCGAAGTAGAGCACGCGCTCGATGTCGCGCAGGGTCATGTCCAGCAGCAGACCGATACGGGACGGCAGGGACTTCAGGAACCAGATGTGGGCAGTCGGGCTGGCCAGCTCGATGTGGCCCATACGCTCACGACGGACCTTGGTCTGGGTCACTTCAACGCCGCACTTCTCACAGATCACACCACGGTGTTTCAGGCGCTTGTACTTGCCGCACAGACACTCGTAGTCCTTCACCGGTCCGAAGATACGGGCGCAGAACAGACCATCACGCTCCGGCTTGAAAGTCCGGTAGTTGATGGTCTCAGGCTTTTTGACCTCACCGAATGACCAGGAGCGGATCATGTCAGGAGAGGCCAGACCGATCTTGATACTGTCAAACTCTTCGGTCTTGGTCTGAGCCTTCAAAAACTTGAGTAAGTCTTTCACGTGTTTCCCCTGTCAGGAGTCTAACCTCGGCGCCCCGGCTGCCAAAACAGCGGGGCGCCCACGTCAATTCTCGAACAATAAGAGCGAGCTCTTACTCTTCGTCCAGCTCGATGTTGATACCCAGAGAGCGGATTTCCTTCAGCAATACGTTGAAGGATTCGGGCATGCCCGGCTCCATACGGTGGTCGCCATCCACGATGTTCTTATACATCTTGGTACGGCCATTCACATCGTCAGACTTGACGGTCAGCATTTCCTGCAGGGTATATGCCGCACCGTAAGCCTCCAGGGCCCACACTTCCATCTCACCGAAACGCTGACCACCGAACTGAGCCTTACCACCCAGCGGCTGCTGGGTAACCAGGCTGTAAGAACCGGTAGAACGCGCGTGCATCTTGTCGTCGACCAAGTGGTTCAGCTTCAGCATGTACATGTAACCAACGGTTACTTTACGCTCGAAGCGGTTACCGGTACGGCCGTCGAACAGATCAATCTGACCGGATTCCGGCAGATCGGCCAGCTTCAGCAGGGCTTTGATTTCGCGCTCTTTGGCACCATCAAACACTGGAGTAGCAACCGGCAGACCCTTACGCAGGTTACCCACCAGGGTACGTACGTCGTCGTCAGACAGTTCGGCGATGTTCACTTGCTGGGTGTCCTTCTCGCCCAGGTCATAGACCTGTTGCAGGAAGTTGCGCATCTCGTGCAGCTCGCGCTGCTCTTTGACCATGCGATCGATCTTCTCGCCGATACCCTTGGCCGCAAGGCCCAAGTGCACTTCGAGGATCTGACCGATGTTCATACGGGATGGTACGCCCAACGGGTTCAGTACGATGTCGACCGGACGGCCGAACTCGTCATGAGGCATATCCTCGACCGGACAGATCTTGGAGATAACACCCTTGTTACCGTGACGGCCCGCCATCTTGTCACCCGGCTGGATGCGACGCTTGACTGCCAGATAAACCTTGACGATTTTCAGTACGCCCGGTGCCAGATCATCACCCTGGATAATCTTGCGACGCTTGTTCTCGAATTTCTTGTCGAACTCGGCTTTCAGCTCAACGTGCTGTTCAGCGATCTGTTCCAGTTCGGTCTGCTTGCCTTCGTCTTCGATGGCCAGTTCAAACCACTTGGAGCGATCGAGCTTGTTCAGACGATCTTCGCTGTAACCGGCGGCCAGCAGCAGGTTGCGGGAGCGGCCGAAAATGCCGTCTTCCAGGATCTTGAACTCTTCGGTCAAGTCCTTCTTCGCTTCCTTCAGCTGCATCTCTTCGATTTCTTTGGCGCGCTTGTCTTTTTCCACGCCATCGCGGGTAAAGACTTGCACGTCAACCACGGTACCGTACACACCGTTCGGTACACGCAGGGAGGAGTCCTTCACGTCGGACGCCTTCTCACCGAAGATGGCGCGCAGCAGCTTCTCTTCCGGCGTCAGCTGGGTTTCACCTTTCGGCGTTACCTTACCAACCAGAATGTCGCCGCCCTTCACTTCGGCACCCACGTAGACGATACCGGACTCGTCCAGCTTGGACAGAGCGGCTTCACCCACGTTCGGGATGTCAGCAGTGATCTCTTCCGGACCCAGCTTGGTGTCACGGGAGATACAGGCCAGTTCCTGGATATGGATGGTGGTCAGGCGATCTTCCTGAACAACACGCTCGTTCACCAGGATCGAGTCTTCGAAGTTGTAACCGTTCCACGGCATGAACGCGACGCGCATGTTCTGACCCAGAGCCAGTTCACCCAGATCGGTGGACGGGCCGTCAGCCAGTACGTCGCCAGCCATGACCGGCTCACCCAACATCACGCAAGGACGCTGGTTGATACAGGTGTTCTGGTTGGAACGGGTGTATTTGGTCAGGTTGTAGATGTCGATACCGGCTTCGCCTGGCATCAGCTCATCTTCATTTACCTTGATAACGATACGGGAGGCATCGACGTAGTCGATCATGCCGCCACGCTTGGCAACTACGGTTACACCGGAGTCAACGGCCACAGCGCGTTCCATACCGGTACCTACCAGCGGCTTGTCAGCACGCAGGGTCGGTACAGCCTGACGTTGCATGTTTGAACCCATCAATGCGCGGTTCGCGTCATCGTGTTCCAGGAACGGGATCAGGGCCGCTGCCACAGATACGATCTGCTGCGGGCTCACGTCCATATACTGGATCTGGTCGGCGTTCATAAAGGTGGATTCACCTTTGTGACGGCACGGGATCAATTCATCTTTCAGACGGCCATCTTCGGTGGTCGCGGCGTTAGCCTGTGCGATCACGTACTTGCCTTCTTCAATAGCAGACAGATAGTCCACTTCGTCGGTGATCACACCGTCAATGACCTTACGATACGGGGTCTCGAGGAAACCATACTCGTTGGTACGAGAGTACACGGACAGGGAGTTGATCAGACCGATGTTCGGACCTTCAGGAGTCTCGATCGGGCACAGACGACCGTAGTGGGTCGGGTGTACGTCTCGGACTTCAAAGCCGGCACGCTCACGAGTCAAACCGCCCGGGCCCAGCGCAGAGATACGGCGCTTGTGGGTCACTTCGGAGAGCGGGTTGTTCTGGTCCATAAACTGGGACAGCTGGCTGGAACCAAAGAACTCTTTGACTGCGGCGGAGATCGGCTTGGCGTTGATCAGATCCTGCGGCATCAGGGTGTCCAGGTCGCCCAGGGAGAGACGCTCCTTGACCGCACGCTCGACACGCACCAGACCGACGCGGAACTGGTTTTCAGCCATTTCACCGACAGAACGGATACGACGGTTACCCAGGTGGTCGATATCGTCCACTTCGTCGTTACCGTTACGGATGTCGATCAGGCGCTTCATTACATCGACGATATCGTCTTTGGTCAGTACGCCAGCGCCAGTCTCGTCTTCACGACCCAGACGGCGGTTGAACTTCATCCGACCTACGGTAGACAGGTCGTAACGTTCGGCAGAGAAGAACAGGTTTTCGAACAGCTGCTCTGCTGCTTCACGTGTCGGCGGCTCGCCCGGACGCATCATGCGGTAGATTTCTACCAGCGCTTCCAGACGGTTGGTGCTGGAATCGACGCGCAGGGTCTCGGACATGTAAGCACCGTGGTCCAGTTCGTTGGTGAACAGAACCTCGAAATGCTTGAAGCCGGCCTGGGACAGGTTGGCAATCGCTTCCAGACTCAGAGCCTGGTTGGCTGCCACTACCAGTTCGCCAGTTTGCGGATGTGCGTAGTCCTTGGCAGCAACTTTGCCAACAACGTACTCAACCGGTACCTCAATCTGGGTAACGGCATCTTTTTCCAGCTGACGGATGTGACGGGCAGTCACACGACGACCGGTTTCAACAACCACGGCACCATTGGCCACGATGTCGAAGGTCGCAGTTTCGCCACGCAGGCGCTCTGGCACCAGATCCATCATCAACTTGCCATCTTTGACCTCGAAACCGATGGTTTCGAAGAAGGTGGCCAGGATCTCTTCGGAAGTGAAGTCCAGGGCGCGCAGAATGATGGATGCCGGCAGTTTGCGACGACGGTCAATACGGACAAACAGGTTGTCTTTCGCATCGAACTCGAAGTCCAGCCAGGAGCCACGGTAGGGGATAACGCGCGCGTTATACAGCACCTTACCGGATGAATGTGTTTTGCCTTTATCGTGGTCGAAGAAGACGCCCGGGCTGCGGTGCAGCTGGGAAACGATAACCCGCTCGGTACCATTGATAACAAAGGTGCCGTTCTCGGTCATGAGCGGAATTTCGCCCATGTATACTTCTTGTTCCTTGATGTCTTTGACGGTGCCGGCAGCTGCTTCACGGTCGTACAGAACCATACGAAGCTTGACACGCAGCGGCGCGGAGTAGGTCACTCCACGGATCTGGCATTCTTTTACGTCAAATACCGGCTCACCCAGGCGATAGCTGACATACTGAAGCTCAGCACTACCGGAGTAACTGGTGATCGGGAAAACGCTACGGAAAGCGGCCTCTAGGCCATATTCACCTTCCGGGTCAGCCTCGATGAACTGCTTGAAGGAGTCCAGCTGAATGGACAACAGATAAGGCGTGTCCAGTACCTGGTCTCGCTTACCGAAGTCCTTACGAATGCGTTTTTTTTCGGTATAAGAGTAAACCATAGGGTTCCTCAGCTCGCTGATAAGTGACCCACTCTGTCCCGCGGGACAGCTCTGTCTCAACACCGTTTTGTGTTGGCCCGGACGAAAGAAGACAGTCCGGATTGCTGGTGCACCGAGAGTCGTAAACGGTGTGAAATGCTCTCAGTCTACAGCGCAAAAAGGCTGGTGAACAAAAATTCACCAGCCCTAGCCTGTTTTATCAGGCTAATCTACATAAATGCAGATTATTTGATCTCAACAGAAGCACCGGCAGCTTCCAGCTCTTTCTTCAGAGCTTCAGCTTCGTCTTTGGAGACGGCTTCTTTCAGGTTAGCCGGAGCAGCTTCTACCAGATCTTTGGCTTCTTTCAGGCCCAGACCGGTAGCGCCACGAACGGCTTTGATGACGGCCACTTTGTTGGCACCGGCAGCAGTCAGAACTACGTCGAACTCGGTCTTCTCTTCTACTGCTTCAGCGGCCGGACCGGCAGCAACAGCAACAGCGGCAGAAACACCGAACTTCTCTTCCATAGCTTCGATCAGCTCAACAACTTCCATTACGGACATGGAAGCAACGGCTTCGATGATTTGGTCTTTAGTGATAGACATGACAAAAATTCCTGATGTTGAATAAACTCAAACAGCCTAAATAGGCGAGAATCAAGCAGCAGCTTGCTTCTGATCACGCACAGCAGCGATGGTACGAACCAGCTTGCCAGCAGAGGCTTCTTTCATAGTCGCCATCAACTTCGCAATTGCTTCGTCGTAGGTCGGCAGCGTGGCCAGACGATCAATTTGTGCTGCGGCGATAAACTCACCGTTAAAAGCGCCAGCCTTGATTTCGAACTTTTGGTTCGCTTTGGCAAACTCTTTGAACAGACGAGCAGCAGCGCCCGGGTGTTCGTTAGAGAAAGCAATCAAGGTAGGACCGGTAAATGCGTCGTTCAGGCACTCGTATTCGGTACCTTCTACCGCGCGACGCAGCAGGGTGTTACGCACAACGCGCATGTACACACCGGCTTCACGAGCGGTTTTACGCAGGACGGTCATCTTGTCTACAGTGACACCGCGAGAATCGGCAACAACTGCAGAAAGAGCGCCTTTGGCAGCTTCGTTGACTTCAGCAACAATTGCCTTTTTGTCTTCGAGTCCCAATGCCATTGGCTTAACTCCTGGATTGAATCCGGGTCAAATGACCCAGTACTGACACATCCCCCCTACCTTTACAACAGAGGGGAACGATGCGGTAGCAGGATTCCAGAAGAGAAAGAATCTTTCTCGCTGGGTTTCCGGCACCGTCTACGCAGGAAACATTAAGGCTTTACAGCCTCCTGCGGTCTTGGACGGAGGTCGAAACCCCCAACCAATCAAGGCGCAAAATTATAGATTAAATTTTGCGCCTTGTAAAACCCATCAATTAGGCCTGAGCTTCCAGAGAAGCTTGGTCTACGGCAACACCGGCACCCATGGTGGTGGAGATGCTGACTTTCTTGATGAATTGACCTTTGGCGGAAGAGGGCTTGCCTTTTTTCAGGGCAACCAGCAGAGCTTCCAAGTTTTCTTTCAGCTGAACTTCGTTGAAAGAAACCTTACCCAGAGTGGTATGGATGATACCATTCTTGTCGTTACGGTAACGAACCTGACCAGCCTTGGCGTTCTTGACAGCTTCGGCAACGTTAGGAGTTACAGTACCAACTTTCGGGTTCGGCATCAGGCCGCGCGGGCCCAGGATTTGACCCAGTTGACCAACAACGCGCATGGCATCCGGGGATGCGATAACTACGTCGAAGTTCATCTCGCCTTTCTTAACCAGATCGGCCAGGTCATCCATACCTACCAGGTCAGCACCGGCAGCTTTAGCTGCTTCGGCATTGGCACCTTGGGTAAATACGGCAACGCGTACATCACGACCGGTACCGTGCGGCAGTACAGTAGCACCACGTACGTTCTGGTCAGATTTACGAGCGTCGATACCCAGGTTGACAGCAACGTCAACGCTTTCAACGAACTTGGCGGTAGCCAGTTCTTTCAGCAGGGCAATGGCTTCGTTGATGGAGTACTCTTTGGTACCGTCAACTTTTTCGCGAATAACGCGCATACGCTTGGAAAGTTTAGCCATTGTCTTAATCCTCCACTACCAGACCCATGGAACGAGCGGAGCCTGCGATGCAACGTACTTTTGCATCCAGATCGGCACCGGTCATATCCGGTTCTTTGGTCTTGGCGATTTCTTGCAGCTGGGCTACGGTCACCTTACCAACCTTGTCTTTGTTCGGCTTGGAAGAACCAGACTTGATGCCAGCAGCTTTCTTCAGCAGGAAGGAAGCAGGCGGAGTCTTGGTTTCGAAGGTGAAGGAACGGTCGCTGTAAACGGTGATCACGACCGGAGTCGGTGAACCTTTTTCCAGCTTCTCTGTACGAGCGTTGAACGCCTTACAGAATTCCATGATGTTAACACCGTGTTGACCCAGTGCAGGACCAACGGGAGGAGACGGGTTGGCTGCACCAGCAGCAACCTGCAGCTTGATATAAGCTGTGACTTTCTTAGCCATTAGGAAAATACCTCAAAAATGGGTTCTAGCGCCTCGGAGACTTGCTCCTGCAAACGGCTCCCCAACTAATAAAGGGGCAGCGAATTATAGAGATATTCGCTGCCCCTGACAACCGTTAAACGTACAGAATTCAATCAGCCTTTTTCGACCTGACCAAAATCCAGTTCAACAGGAGTAGAACGACCGAAGATCAGTACAGAGACCTTCACGCGGCTCTTCTCATAATCTACCTCTTCAACGGTACCGTTGAAGTCGGCAAACGGACCATCGGCAACCCGCACCATTTCACCCGGTTCAAACAGGGTTTTCGGACGCGGCTTGTCGTGGGCATCCTGCAGACGGTTCAGGATGGCATCGGCCTCTTTGTCGGAGATCGGTGCCGGACGGTCGGAAGTACCGCCGATGAAGCCCATGACACGCGGTACGTTACGCACCAGGTGCCATGTGGTTTCATCCATGATCATCTGGACCAGGACATAACCCGGGAAAAACTTGCGCTCACTCTTGCGCTTCTGGCCAGCACGCATCTCGACCACTTCTTCGGTCGGGACCAGTACTTCACCGAACATGTCTTCCATGCCATGCATCTTGATATGTTCGCGCAGGGACTTGGCTACACGGCCTTCATAGCCGGAAAAAGCCTGCACGACATACCATCTCATACGCTGTTCACGTTGTTCAGTCATGGCTTATCCTTACACACCGGTAATCAGGTTGACCAACCAGACCAAGGCACCGTCCAGAACGAACAGCAGCAGCCCCATCACGGCGGTCACCGCCAGCACAATCAGGGTTGTCTGAATGGCTTCCTGACGGGTCGGCCATACGACCTTGCGGACTTCCAGGCGAGACTCACGGGCGAATGCCAGTGTTGCCTTTCCCTTGGTGGTTTGCAGGGCTACTGCACCAGCAGCAGCAATGACAACGACCACACCCAGGGCGCGGACGGCAGCGACAACATCGTTGAGCAGGTAATTACCCACTACAGCGGCCGCCAGGATAATGAAAACCAGGCCCCAAAGCAGGGTATCCTTGCTTCCGCCCTGGCTCTCAGAACTAACACTCATACAACCCACCTGTATCTGACGTAACCAAAGACACAAAAGCCCCGTACGAGACGAGGTATATGGCAGGGGCGGCAGGACTCGAACCCGCAACCATCGGTTTTGGAGACCGCTGTTCTACCAATTCGAACTACGCCCCTACACAAGAAAGCCCCTATTATAGGGGCTTTGCTTTATTTATGTAAGCCAAAGATTAAGCGATAACTTTAGCTACAACACCGGCACCTACGGTACGGCCACCTTCACGGATAGCGAAACGCAGGCCATCGTCCATCGCGATCGGCGCAATCAGGGTAACAACCATCTTGATGTTGTCGCCCGGCATTACCATCTCTACGCCTTCCGGCAGTTCGATGGTACCGGTCACGTCGGTAGTACGGAAGTAGAACTGCGGACGGTAGCCTTTGAAGAACGGGGTATGACGACCACCTTCTTCTTTGGACAGCACGTACACTTCAGATTCAAACTTGGTGTGCGGCTTGATGGTGCCCGGCTTGGCCAGTACCTGACCACGCTCTACGTCTTCACGCTTCACGCCACGCAGCAGTGCACCGATGTTCTCGCCTGCACGACCTTCGTCCAGCAGTTTGCGGAACATTTCAACGCCGGTACAGGTGGTCTTGGTGGTATCTTTGATACCAACGATTTCCACTTCTTCACCAACTTTAACGATACCGCGCTCTACACGACCGGTTACTACAGTACCACGGCCAGCGATAGAGAATACGTCTTCGATAGGCATCAGGAACGGCTGGTCAATCGCACGCTCCGGCTCCGGAATGTAGCTGTCCAGGTGGCCAGCCAGTTCCAGGATCTTCTCTTCCCACTGAGCTTCGCCTTCCAGCGCTTTCAGTGCAGAACCACGGACTACCGGCAGGTCATCACCCGGGAAGTCGTACTCGGACAGCAGTTCGCGAACTTCCATCTCGACCAGTTCCAGCAGCTCTTCGTCATCTACCATGTCACACTTGTTCATGAACACGATGATGTACGGAACGCCTACCTGACGACCCAGCAGGATGTGCTCACGAGTCTGCGGCATCGGGCCGTCAGTCGCTGCTACTACCAGGATCGCGCCGTCCATCTGGGCAGCACCGGTGATCATGTTTTTAACGTAGTCGGCGTGACCCGGGCAGTCTACGTGGGCGTAGTGACGGGTAGCGGTGTCGTATTCTACGTGGGAGGTGTTGATGGTGATACCACGCTCACGCTCTTCCGGTGCCTTGTCGATCTGGTCGAAGGCGAAAGCTTTACCACCGAAGTGCTTGGCCAGCACGTTGGTGATAGCTGCAGTCAGGGTGGTTTTACCGTGGTCAACGTGGCCGATGGTACCCACGTTAACGTGCGGTTTATTACGCTCAAATTTTTCTTTAGACATGATCGTCCCTCTAAACTAACGCTGAGTACGCGGTGGCAAGCTAACCACAGAACAGTTTATATGATGGATTTGAATCTGGTGGGGAAGAGAGGCTGGTGCTGACAGACAGGTTCGACTGCCGACTTCACCCTGAGGGCGTAGCTCTTGGTATCGCCTGAGCCATATCAGCATCTTGGAGCGGGCAGCGGGAATCGAACCCGCATCATCAGCTTGGAAGGCTGAGGTAATAGCCATTATACGATGCCCGCATTTCTCTAACCCAAAGAACTCAAACCGCAGAGAAATATGGTGGAGGGAGAAGGATTCGAACCTTCGAAGGCAGAGCCGTCAGATTTACAGTCTGATCCCTTTGGCCGCTCGGGAACCCCTCCAGATGCCAGATTGTCACAGTGGTAATTCTGCTTGCACCCACTGTTTTTTATCGCTTTTGCCGAGCAAACAGGCGACAGACATCCAAGCGTCGCGCATTTTATTGTAAGGATTTGGGGGATGCAACCATTGCACCTTGCAAAATGTGGATTATTACCGGGATCCGGGCAAAAAAGTGGAGGGATTCAGGCCAATCTGGATGCGTCCCTTGTCGCTCTCCACCCCTTGGTGTATGGTCGCCGTGCCAAAGAAACAGTGATGACACCATGACGACAGAGCATAACCCCTATCTGCAATTCACCCGCGAAAAATGGGCGTTATTGCGCGATTCGGTCCCCCTGACCCTGACCGAACACGATCTGCAAACCCTGCGCGGGATCAACGAAAAGGTGTCATTGAAGGAGGTAGAGGAGATCTATCTGCCCCTCTCCCGCCTGCTCAATCTCTATGTCAAAGCCAAGCAGCGCCGTAGCCGGGTACTGGAACAGTTCCTCGGCCAGTCACGCGGCAAGGGTACTTATATCATCAGCATCGCCGGCAGTGTGGCGGGGGGCAAAAGCACCACGGCTCGCATCCTGCAGGCGTTGCTGGAGCGCTGGCCGGAGCACCCGCGGGTGGAGCTGGTCACCACCGATGGCTTCCTCTATCCCAACAAGGTGCTGGAGGAGCGTGGCCTGATGCGTCGCAAGGGGTTCCCTGAATCCTACGACATCCGCCATCTGGTGGAGTTTGTTGCCAATATCCGGGCTGGCCACGAGAAGGTGGAAGCGCCGGTCTACTCCCACCTTATCTACGACATCATCCCTGACGAGAAGAAGGTGGTAGAGCAGCCGGACATCCTGATCCTGGAAGGGCTCAATGTACTGCAGAGCGGTATGGATTATCCGCAGGAGCCTCACCGGGTGTTTGTCTCCGATTTCGTCGACTTCTCTATCTATGTGGATGCCGAAGCCGACCTGCTGCGCACCTGGTATATCGAGCGCTTCCTCAAATTCCGCAGTGGTGCTTTCTCGGACCCGGACTCCTACTTCCACCACTACGCCAAGCTGACCGAGAGCGAAGCAACCCAGATCGCCAACAACATCTGGCAGGATATCAACTATCTCAATCTGCAGGAGAACATCCTGCCGACCCGGGAGCGGGCCAACCTGATCCTGACCAAGGGCAACGAGCACGCCATCGAACAGATCAAGCTGCGCAAATAAGCATGGCAGTTCGCACCATTCCGGATAGCCGGATAACAGAGAGGGGACCCGCAGGTCCCCTCTCTTTTTGTCGCTAACGGTTATCGCCATGCGCAACGCTCAATCACCCCGGCGCAGGGAGAGTTCGCCACCCAGATAGAACTTGGTGCCCTCCTCCGTCTCCAGCCGCAGTGCGCCGCGATCGTCGATACCACGGGCGATACCGCGGATCTCCTGCTCCCCCATCAAGAGACGGACAGGGCGACCGGCAAAGTGGTCGAGCCGGTTCCACTGATCGACAAAGCTCGCCAATCCGCTCTGCTCGAAGGTCTGCATCGCCCGCTGCAGATAGGCAATCATCCGGGCAGCGAGCTCATTGCGATCAACCAGCTCGGGATTGATGTGGCGCAGCTCGGCCCAGGCCTGATCGATCTTCTCCCCTTCGCGGGTCGGCATCGCCAGATTGAGGCCGATACCGATCACCAGATGGCAACTGGCGCCAGCGCTGCCACTCATCTCCACCAGAATGCCCGCCAGCTTGCGCCCCTGATAGTAGAGGTCGTTGGGCCACTTGAGTTCGACGCCGTGATAACCGAGAGACTCCAGCGCCTCTACCACGGCAACACCGACCGCCAGACTCAGCCCCATGGCGGCAGCCATCCCCTGCTCCAGCCGCCAGTACATGCTGAGGATCAGCTGGCAACCGAACGGCGAGACCCAGGGCTTGCCACGACGACCGCGCCCGGCGGTCTGGCACTCGGCAAGGCAACTCTCGCCAGAGCGCAGTTGATTGACCCTGTCCAGCAGATGCTGGTTAGTCGAACCGATCACCGGGAAGCAGTGCACCGGCGCCATCGGCGCCAGCGCCTGCAACTGCGCCTCGTCATAGAGCGCCATCGGCACAGCCAGCCGGTAGCCTTTGCCGGTCAGGCTAAAGAGATCCAGCCCCAGCTCCTGGAGTGCGGCCATATGCTTGCTCACTGCCGCCCGGCTGATGCCGAGCTGCTCGCCCAGCTGTTCGCCGGAGTGAAACTGGCCGTCGCTGAGCAGGGTGATCAGGGTCTGTCTGATGGGAGTCAACGTCATGAGAGCACCTCATCGAGCCAGGTTTCACCCTGCGCGCCCATGAAGCGCACCTCGTGCTCCAGCACCACACCAAACTTCTGCTCCACGCTGTCGCGCACGTGGGCCGCCAACGCGATCAGCTCCATGGCACTGGCGCCCCCCAGATTGACCAGCACCAGCGCCTGCTCCTGATGAACGGCGGCACGGCCAATGGCGAAACCTTTCAGACCGCACTGATCGATGAGCCAGCCCGCCGCCAGCTTGGCCTGCCCTTCTCCAGCCGGATAGCAGGGCATCTGCGGATAGCGCGACTTGAGCGACTCCGCCAGCGCGGCAGGCACCACCGGATTTTTGAAGAAGCTGCCGGCATTGCCGAGTACGGCGGGATCCGGCAGCTTGGCCATGCGGGTGGCACAGACGGTATCGAAGATGGCCTGCGCCGAAGGCGCGTCACCGAGCGCCGCCAGCGGGCCATAGCCCAGCACCGGTTGCCACGCCTTGGGCAGTTTGAGTCCGACGGCGGTGATCAGGTGAGAATCCTGATACTCGTGTTTGAAGATGCTGTCGCGATAACCGAAGCGGCACTCTGCCGCCACGATCCGTTCAATCTCGCCACTCTGCCAGTTGAACGCCTCGACATAGGCGCAGAAGTCGGCCAGCTCAACGCCATACGCACCGATGTTCTGCACCGGCGCCGCACCGACCGTGCCGGGAATGAGCGCCAGATTCTCCAGCCCGAACCAGCCCTGTTGCAAAGTATGGCGCACCAGCTGATGCCAATCTTCACCGGCCGCCACATGGAGCAACCAGTGATCGCCACCATCTTCAGCGGTAATCCCCTTGAGCCGGTTGAGCACCACCAGACCGAGAAAATCGGTGGTGAAGAGCATGTTGCTGCCGCCGCCCAGATTGAGGCGCGGCAGCTGGTTGAGCTGCGGATCGGCACGCAGGGTCGCCAGATCGGCAACCTGCTCCACCTCGGCCAGCCAGAGGCAGTACGCATCGAGGGCAAGGGTGTTAAGCTTCAACAAGGAGGCGTTGGCATTCAGTTTCATCGGTCTATCCCGGCTTGGTGCAAGGGCGCAGTCTACCTCAAGTTGCCCCATGACGAAAAACCCGAGCCCTTTTCGGGGGAATAGCAGTGGTTTAGAGTAGGCGACTTCAACTGCTGAGGAATAACTCATGAACAACCAGTTTGCCGTCATCGGCCTGGGCCTGTTTGGCAGCGCCCTGTGCGAAGAGCTGCAACGGCAAGATGCCGAAGTACTGGCCATCGATATCGACGAGAGCAAGACCCGGCAAATCGCCGCCCTCTGCAATCACGTTATCGTGGCGGATGCCACCGATGAGGCCACCGTGGCCGAGCTGGGACTGGCCAATTTCGATATCGTCTTCGTTGCCATCGGTGACAACCTGGAGACCAGCATCCTCACCACCCTCGTCTTGAAAGAGGCAGGCGTGAAGAAGGTGTGGGTCAAGGCGCGCGACAAGTTCCACGCCAAGATCCTGCAGAAAGTGGGCGCCGACAAGGTGATCAACCCGGAGTGGGACATGGGCCGCCGGGTCGCCCAGAGCATGCTGGACAACCGGCTGTTCGACTATCTGGAGCTGGGCCACGACATGGTGCTGACCGAGTTCGTGATCGGCCTGCAACAGAACGGCCGGGAACTAGGCGACTTCCACCTGCTGCAACAGAGCGATTTCCAGCTGCTTGCCATCAAGCGTGGTGATGTGCTGCACAACGTGCTGACCGGCAAGATGGAGCTGCAACTGGGCGACATCCTGATCCTGGCGGGCAACAAGCACGCCATCGACCACTGGCTCGAAACCCTATGATCAACTGGCGCAGCAGCTACGCCTTCGCCCTCCATCGGGAGCAGGACTCTCGCTGGAGCGAAGCCCGGCTGATCCTCGGCAGCTTTCTGATCATTCTGCTGATTGGCACCATCTTTCTGGTGCAACCCTCCAGCCACAATGGCGAGGTTACCTTTGTCAACGCCCTGTTTACCGCCACCTCGGCCATCAGCGTGACAGGTCTTGGCGTGGTGGATACCGGCACCGCCTTCACCCTGCAGGGGCAGATTTTCCTGCTGATGCTGATGGAGATCGGCGGTCTGGGCCAGATGACCATGACCCTGCTGCTGATAGCCATCTTCAGCAAGCGGGTCGGTCTGCGCCAACAGGTACTGGCCAAGGAGGCGCTGGGACAGGAAGGCTCGGTCAACATCATTCAGCTGGTCAAACGGATCGTGCTGTTCGCCTTTATCGCCCAATTGATCGGTACCGGCATCATGGCGATCCGCTGGGTGCCCGAGATGGGGTGGGTGCACGGCCTCTATGTCAGCTTCTTCCACGCAGTATCGGCCTTCAACAACGCCGGGTTTTCGCTCTTTGCCAACAACCTCATCGACTATAGGGACGACCCCATCATCAGCCTGACCATCGCCGGTCTGCTGATCCTGGGGGGGATCGGCTTTACCGTCATCGTCGATCTGGTGCGCAACCGCCGCTGGCGCAAGCTGAAGCTGCACAGCAAGCTGATGCTGCTGATGACCCCGGCGCTGCTGCTGGCCGGTACCCTGATGTTCTGGCTGCTGGAACACAACAACCCCGGCACCCTCGGCAAGGCCGGTGTCGGTGGCCAGCTGCTGGCGGCCTTTTTCCAATCTGCCAGTGCCCGTACCGCCGGTTTCAATACCATAGATATCGGGCTGATGACCCCGGCGGCATTGCTGTTCCTGATGATGCTGATGTTTATCGGTGCCGGTGCCACCTCGACCGGTGGTGGTATCAAAGTCACCACCTTCGCGGTTGTGCTGCTGGCGACCAAGGCGTTTTTGACCAAACGGCCCCATGTCACCGCTTTTGGCCGCACCCTGTCGCCCCAGATCGTGACACGCTCGCTGGCCATCATCATCGTCAGCACCATGGTGCTGATGCTGGCGATGTTCCTGCTGATGGTGACCGAGGATCTGCCGTTCGACAAAATCATGTTCGAGACCATCTCGGCATTTGCCACCGTCGGCCTCTCTACCGGCATCACCGCCTCCCTGAGCGAGCCGGGCAAGCTGATCCTGGTGCTGGTGATGATCTGCGGCCGTCTCGGTCCCCTCACCTTGGCCTTTATGCTGGCCCGCCCGGTCGAGACCCGCATCCGTTATCCGGAAGAGAACGTCTATACCGGCTGACCAGCCATGAACACGGGGCAGCCATTGGCTGCCCCGTTTTTTATTCGGCTTGTTGCTGCGCCTTGAGCCAGCGCCCCGGGCTCACCCCCAGCTCCCGCTCGAATGCCCGACCAAAGGCAACACTGCTGCTGTACCCCGCCCCCAGCGCCACCTGCACCATGGGCTCCCCCGCCAGCAGTTGCTGGCAGGCTCGCGCCATGCGCCAGTGGGTCAGATAACCAAGCGGCGCTTGACCAACCCGCTCCTGAAACCTCGCGGCAAAGCGGGCTCGCGACATGCCGGCCTCCCGCGCCAGCGTGGCCACCGTCCAGGGTTCATCCCCACGCTGATGCATCACCGAGATCGCCTTGGCCAACTGGGGATCGGAAATACCTGCCAGCATCCCCTGCTGACACACCCCTTGCTCGACCAGATGACGCAGCAGCAGGATCAACAGTACCTCCAGCAAGCGGGAGATCAGAGGATCCTGCCCGTAGCGGGGGTGAAACGCCTCGTCAAACAGCTGACTCAGCACCGGCGTCAGGGCAGGCAACTCCCTTAGCGGCAGCACCAGCGAGCCCGGTAATGCCAGTTGCAACGGCGATGACCCCCCCTTGCCGAATGCGACATTGGCGCACACCAAATCACAACCCCCCAGCGTTCTGGGTTCAAGCTTGTGAGGACGTCCCCGAGGGAACAGGATCAGGGTCGGCTCCTCGAGCAGCAAGCTGGCGCCCCCCTCTTCACGCAACATGACGGCGCCACTGCGCAGCAGATGAAGATGTCCGCCACTCGGGTAATCATCACTGGAGGAGTTCTGGCACAGGTTGCCGGCGAAGAAGATCTTGGCTTCGGGGGAGGCATGAACCAACAGGGCAGAGAGCGGATCCATATTTGAGACGAATAGTATTTAATTGCAGACGATGAGTGATAAACCGTATCACGAATGACGGCACACTGTCTCCCGAACCTTCACTACCACAGGAGAAGATCATGAGCCGTATCCAACCCGTATCCCAACCGCAACCCGCAGCCGCCCAGACCCTGACCACCCTGCGCCGCAATCTGGGCATGGTGCCCAACCTCTACGCCACCCTGGCCCACTCGCCAGCCCTGCTCAATGGCTTCCTGGCCTTTGCCGAGGCGCTTGGCAAGGGGCGCCTCACTGCCTCACAACGGGAGTTGCTGGCACTGGCCATAGGTCAAGCCAACGCCTGCCAATACTGTTTGTCTGCCCACACACTACTGGCGAGCAAGGCCGGATTCTCGGCCCAGGAGATCCGGGCTGCCCGGCTCGGCCAAGCCTCGGCTCCCCTTGATCACGCCCTGCTGCAACTGGCAACGGCGCTGGTCAACCAGCGCGGGGTGATCAGTGACGAGCAGCTTGCTAGCGCCCGTGCCGCAGGCGTAGATGACGAGCTACTGCTGGAGGTGCTCGGCCAGGTGGTGGTCAATACCCTGACCAACTATGGCAACCACCTGGCGGCGACCGAGATCGACTTCCCGCCCGTCACTCTGACCCCTTAAACAAGGAGCCCCCCCATGCAGCAACATGACAAAGGCTTTCTGGTCGCCCTGGCGGGCGTGGTATTGACCCTGCTCTGGATCGGCGTCTTCAAGTTTACCCCGACAGAGGCAGCCGCCATCAAACCACTGGTAGCCAGCCACCCCTTGATGAGCTGGCTCTATGGCCCCCTGTCGGAGCAGAGCGTATCGAACCTGATCGGGGTGGTCGAGATAGTGATTGCCATCGGGCTGGTCGTGGGTCTGTGGCAACCTCGCATCGGTTACTGGTGCAGCATGGGGGCTATCGTCACCTTCCTGGCGACGCTGAGCTTCCTGCTGACCCTGACAGGTGTCTGGAAGATTGTTGACGGCGTGCCAGTCACCGAGTTCTTCCTGTTCAAGGATCTGGTGTTTCTCGGTGTGGTTCTGCACTACCAGCACAGGATCCGTGCCAGCTTGTCCACTCAGGCAGCCTGACAACAATGCCTTTGGCGCCCTGGATGGGCGCCTTTTTTCGTTATGCCGCCCTGGTCTGGCGCTTGCTGGCCGTCTTGCGCGGTCGGGGCCCGCCAGTCGTGCTGGCCGCCGGACTCTTGCGCCTGGTAAAACGCCGCTTGCCGGCACCCGGCGCCTCCTTGGGCAGGGCGCTGAAGCTGGCGCCGGAGTCCTGCCGCGCCCCTTCAATCAGGCCGTTAAGCTGATCGGTGAGCGGCCCCATAAACTGCTGGTAGCTGCCGTGGCGCTCGGCGATCTGGCCAAGGCTCTGCTCCCACAGCGCCGTCATATCCGGCGTGGTGGCGGTGGCTGGCAACGCCTGAACCAGCGCCCGCCCGGTCGGGGTCGCCTTGATGCTCTTGCCCTGACGCACCAGAAAGCGGCGCTTGAACAACAGGTCGATAATGCCTGCCCGGGTCGCTTCTGTGCCGAGGCCGTCTGTGTCGCGCAGGGTCTTGCGGATCTCGGGATCCTGCACATAGCGGGCGATGCCGGTCATGGCCGCCAGCAGGGTGGCATCGGTGAACGATTTGGGCGGCTGGGTCATCTTCTCCAGCAGTTCGCCCCGCTCGCAGAACAGTTGTTCGCCCTCCTTCAGCGCAGGTAGCGTGCCCGCCTTCTCTTCGTCGTCATCCTCCTCCACCCCGAGCAGCGCCTTCCAGCCCGCTTTGAGAATGCGCCGCGCCTTGGCCTGAAACAGACCACCGGCGATGCGCAGCAGCACCTTGCAGTCGTTGTATTCGAACGGGGGATAGAACTGCAGCAGATACTGGCGGGCAATCAGGCCATAGAGCTTCGCCTCGTCGGCCCCCAGCGTAGCGGGGTTGCCCTGCTTCTCGGTGGGGATGATGGCGTGGTGGGCATCCACCTTGCTGTCGTTCCACGCCTTGCTGCGGATCTTGCCGTCTGCCTCGGCAACCGCCTTGACCAGCGCAGGAGCAGTGGCAGCGATGGCGCCGCGCACCTGCTCGGCCCGCTTGAAGTGGTCGGTCGGCAGATAACGGCTGTCGGAGCGCGGGTAGGTGATGAGCTTGTGGCGCTCGTAGAGGCTCTGGCAGATGTCGAGCACTCGCTTGGCATCCATGCCGAAGCGCTTGGCGGCATCGATCTGCAGGCTGGAGAGGTTGTAGGGCAGCGGCGCCGCCTGCTTGCGGGCCTGCTCCTCCACCGATTCGACCTGAGCGGGCTGGCCGTTGATCCGGCTAACCACCTTATCGGCCAGCGCCCGGTTGAGCACCCGTCCCTCCTCATCCTGCCACGGCAGACAGGCTTCCGATGGCAGCCACTTGGCGGTGAAACGCTCGTTGCTATCGGTCAACAGATGGGCCAGCACCTCGTAGAAGGGTTTGGGCACGAAGGCCTCGATCTCGAGATCCCGCCGCACCACCAGCCCCAGCAGCGGGGTCTGCACCCGGCCAACCGAGAGCAGCTCGCTGCAACCGGCCTTGCGCCCGAGCAGGGTATAGGCGCGGGTCATGTTGATGCCGTAGAGCCAGTCGGCCCGACTGCGGGCCAGTGCGGAAACCGCCAGCGGCACGAACTCCTTGTTGTCCCTCAGCTTGTCGAGGGCGCGGCGCACCGCGGGCGGGTTGAGATCGCTGATGAGGCAGCGCTGCACCGGCTTGGTTTTCGGGTAGCCGAGAAAGTCGATCACCTCATCCACCAGCAACTGCCCTTCCCGATCCGGGTCACCGGCGTTGACCACGCAGTCCGCCTGCTTGATCAGCCGCTTGATGACGGTGAGCTGGGTTTTGGTCTTGGGCTTGGCCACCAGCTGCCACTGGGCGGGGATGATGGGGAGATGCTCCATCCGCCACTGCTTGAAGGCGGCGTCATAGGCATCGGGCTCGGCCTGCTCCAGCAGATGGCCGATGCACCAGGTGACCACATCCCCCTGGGCTGTTTCGATAAAACCGTCGCCCTTCTTGTGGGGCTTGGGCAGGGCATCGGCAATGGCACGGCCCAGCGTGGGCTTCTCGGCGATAAAGAGTCGCATCGGTGGCTACCTGCAATACTGTATATGCAGACAGTATACAACTGCCACCGCGAAAGCCCAACTGCCCCTATTCGTCGAACGGGTGATCGTGGATGGCGGCAAACAGCCGCGCCTGATTGAGCAGCGGCGCATAGTGGAAGGCGTTTTCGCCATCTTCCGCCAGCAGGTAGTCGGTCAGCTGTTCGCGCACCGCCTCTTGCAGGGTCGCCAGCTTCCACGGCTTGGCAAGGTAGTAGTGCAACCCGCCGCGATTGACCGCTTCGACGGTGGCCTCCAGCCCAGCTTGTCCGGTCAGCAGCAATTTGCGGCTGGCCCGGGTGGTGGCACGCCGGTTCAGCTCCACCAGAAAATCGACCCCCAGGGTTCCCGGCATGATGTGGTCACAAAGGATCAGCGCCAGCTTGTTGCCGTCGTGCTCCCACTCCTCCACCACCGCACGCGCCTCATCGACGCTCTCGGCGGCTTCCAGCTCGAAGTGGGAACGGAACGGGGCGAGATCATGGATCACCGCATCCAGCACCTCCCGCTCATCGTCCACACACAGGATCAGATAGTGTTTGTTCATTGCTCCTCCTTGGCGACATGGTTTGGCACGCCGCGCGATTGATGCTGGCGACGGCTCAGGCCGCATGCTCCTTGTTGTGATGAGGTTCGCCCCCGTAACCGGCCTGCCCCATGCCGTCCAGCGGTAGACAGACCCGCATCCGGGTGTAACGGCCCGGTTCGGAGGCCACCTCGATCCGGCCGTGGTGCTGTTGCACTATCTGCAGCGAAACGCTCAGACCAATCCCGAGACCGAAATGTCCCTCCCGCTTGGTGGTGAAGTTGAGATCGAAGATCCGCTGCCACAGCTCGGGCTCGATGCCGCAACCGCTATCCTCGATCTCCACCATGGCCCACTCGGGATCCAGCAACCCGGTGCGGATGGTGAGTCGCCCCGGGCCGCTCATGGCATCCAGACTGTTGGCGATAAGGTTGGTCCACACCTGCTGCAGGGCGATGGGGTGACAGCGTACCAGCGGCAGCGGCTGGTACTCCTTGCAGAGCTCATGCTGCTTGAGGCGGTTTTCGAAAATCATCAGGGTATCTTCCAGCCCCTCGTGCAGGTCCACCAGCGAGGGTTCGGCACGATCCTGCCGGGCATACTGCTTGAGGCTCTTGACCAGATCGCCGATGCGGCGGGCACACACCTCGATATTGCGCAGGAAGCTGCCGGTCTGCTGGAACAGCTCCAGCCGGGCGAGCAGCGCCTCCCGCTCGTCGGCAGTGCGGCTGGCAAACCAGCGCTGCCAGTTCAGCTCGTCATCCAGATTCATCTGCACCGCCAGCCGCGCCTGCTGGCGATCACCAAAGCGCCCCTCCGCCAGCCGGGTCTTGTCACGGATCTCGCTGGTCGAGACCGGCTGGGAGGAGAGCGCCTGACAGAGGGTCTGGTTGCCTAGCCCCTTGATGGTTGCTGGCAGCTCGAGATTGACCAGATCGGGGATGGCAGCCCGCAAGGTCTCGCTGCCACGGATAATGGCCGCCACCGGGTTGTTCAGCTCGTGGGCGACACCGGCCACCAGTTGACCCAGCATCGCCATTTTTTCGCTCTCCACCAGCTGGGCGTGAGCGGCATCGAGGGAGTTGAGGGTCTGTTGCAGCCGCATCTCGGTGCGGATGCTGTTTTGCAGACGGCGATTGAAGTGGCGCAGCAGCAGGTTGGTAAAGGAGGGGAGCAGTTCGCTGCGTGCCTGCATCACCCGGGAGAATTGCAGCTTGTCGAGCTTGATCACCTCGGCACCGGTCAGAGTCACGCCGGTGGTGAAGGCGGGTTCGCCAGTCACAAAGGACATGCCCCCCACCAGCGAGCCGGTACGGTAGTGCACCACCTCCTGATCGAACCCCTGCTCGTCCCGCTTGCGCAGCACCACCTCCCCCTTGGCGATAAACCAGAGAAAGCTGTTGGGCTCCCCCTCGCGGGTCAGCACATGGCCCGGACTGTAGTGGCGGCAGACCCGCTCCTCGTCATTGCCCTCGAAAAACTGGTAGAGACCGTCGATCACCACCCGGGAGAGTTCTTCATCGCTGCAGTGGGTGTAATCCATAAAGCCCTGCCGATAGGCAGCCAACTGGCGATCGACGTGGGCTCGCAGCAGCTTCTGGTTGTCGAGCACGGCGGCATAGCTCAGCAGATCCGCCTCGGGACGCTGCAATACAAAGTGGCTCGCCTGCTCGATCACCGCCCGGCGCAGGCTGCCATCGCGCCAGGGGCGTTGCAGGTAGTAGTCGAGACGACCGAGGTTCACTGCCTCGATGATCGATTTCATCTCCGGCTGGCTGCCGAGCAGGATCTTGCGGCACGCCTCGTGACGGCTGCCGAGGCGGATCAGAAAATCGGCCCCTCTCCCATCCCCCAGCTCGCTGTCACACACCACTACGGCGGGTGGCTGCCCCTTGCGATCCTGCTCGTCCAAGGCCAGCTCCGCCGACCCCTGACCGACCACCACCACCAACGCGAAATGGCCGAGCAGCGGAGCCAACTCCTGTTCGAATTCGGCCAGCAGTTGCACGTTGGCGGCGACACACAGCAGTGAGAAAGGGCTCATCAGCGACACTCCGTTGAGGCTCACTGCTCACTATATCAGCGAATCTTGTGGGGTTTTGCGAGGGGGCTAACAGCTGTCGCGGAAAGTGCACAAATAGATAAAACAGAAAACAACTGAATTTAATTCGACAAATATATCAATAGCAAAATAAAAGACAAAATGTGACAACAATCAAAAATATAAACCATGATGGAGGTCAACGCCTTATCCCTATCATTACTACTACTATTGGACTAGTACTATGTAGGTAATTATTGACCGTAGGAAAACGCCGCCATGATTGGAAAACTGATAAGAAAAACCTGGTTCTGGCTCCTGCTGCTCGGGGCCCTGCTGGGTGTCGCGGCACTGGGTGTCACCGTGACCGTGCTGCACAAGACCAGCTCCACCGAATTCTGCGTCTCCTGCCACTCCATGCAGACTCCGCTCGCCGAGTATCAGGGCAGTGTCCACTTCCAGAACACCAAAGGGATCCGCGCCGAGTGCGCCGACTGCCACATCCCGGGCGACCCCACCTCCTACCTGTGGACCAAGATCCGCGCCGTGAAGGATATCTATCACGAGGCGATCGGCACCCTGGATACCCCGGAAAAGTATGAAGCCCACAAGCTGCGGATGGCCCAGTCCGTCTGGGACGAGCTGAAAGCCAACGACTCCGCCACCTGCCGCAGTTGCCACAGCTACGAGGCGATGGACATTCTGGCCCAGCGCCCCAATGCCCGTGCCGAGCACCCGGTCGCCATCAAGGAGGGCCAGACCTGTATCGACTGCCATCGTGGTGTCGCCCACATCATGCCTGACATGAGCGGCCTGGCTGCCGCCGGTGCCAGCGAGCTGGCGCAGGCTGCGGCCCAGACTCCGGCCAATGTCACAACCCGTTACGCCATCGCCACCACCCCGCTGTTCCTCGATGCTGCCGCCAAGACTGACGAAGGTACCCTGATGCCCTCCACCAAGGTGGAAGTGCTGGCCAACGAAAACGGCCGCGCCAAGGTGCAGATCGAAGGCTGGCAACAGGATGGTGTGAGCGAAGTATTCTACGCCGCACCGGGCAAACGGATCCTCAGCGTACTGGTCGGCGATGCCGCCAAGAAAGCGCTGGTCACCGGCCAGAGCGAAACCGACAGCGCCACCAACCTCACCTGGCATCAGGTCAAGCTGACCGCCTGGGTCGACCAGAGCCAGCTCATCGGCGATCAGGGCAAGCTGTGGCAATACGCCTCCACCCTGATGTCCAACAACTGTACCGGCTGCCACGGCCTCACCGCGCTGGATCACTTCAATGCCAACCAGTGGATCGGCGTCATCAAGGGGATGGAATCTCGTACCTCCCTGACCCCGGAACAGGCTCGCATGTTGACCCAGTATGTCCAGAAACACGCCAGTGACATGAGCGCGGCCCACTAAGGCTGGCACAGAGGATAACCGTTATGACTTTTTTCAATGACAAGAAGACCAATCTGTCCCGCCGCAACCTGCTCAAGGGGCTCGGCGCCTGCGCAGCCCTGCCCCTGCTCGGCGGCATTTTTCCCAAGAGTGCGCTGGCACAAGCCATCAGCACCGCATTGAGTCAGTTCCCGACTCTGGTGCCCGCCCAGAAGGGCATTCTGACCGGCGCCCACTGGGGTGCTTTCGAGGCGATCGTCGAAGATGGTCGCATGGTGCGCGTCCAGCCGGTAGCCGATGATCCGGCGCCGAACGATCTCATCGACATGGCGCCGTTCCAGGTGCACGCCAAGAACCGCATCAAATACCCCATGGTACGCAAGAGCTGGCTGGAGCATGGCCCGGGCGCCAAACCCGAGCTGCGCGGTGCCGACGAGTGGGTGCGAGTGAGCTGGGACAAGGCGATCGAACTGGTGGCCGGTGAAATCCAGCGGGTTCAGAGTGACTTCGGCCCGCAGGCTATCCACGCCGGTTCCTATGGCTGGAAAAGCGTCGGCATGTTCCACAACAGCCGCACCCTGCTGCACCGCCTGATGAACCTCTCCGGCGGTTTCACCGGTTATGCCGGTGACTACTCCACCGGTGCAGCTCAGGTGATCATGTCCCATGTGATGGGCTCCATCGAGGTGTACGAGCAGCAGACCGCCTGGCCCAACGTGGTGGAGAACGCCGAACTGGTGGTGCTGTGGGGGGTCAATGCTCAGGTCACCCTGAAGAACAGCTGGAACATGCCGGATCACGAAGGTCAGGCCGGCTTCAAGGCGCTGAAAGAGAAAGGCACCCGCGTCATCAGCATCGATCCGGTCTACAACGAGACCGCCAAGCTGGTCGGCGCCGAGTGGATTGCCCCAAACGCCTACACCGACGTGGCCATGATGCTGGGTGTGGCCCACACCCTCTACAGCGAGAAGAAGCACGATCAGGCCTTCCTCGATCGCTACACCGTCGGCTTCGACAAGTTTCTGGACTATCTGCTCGGCAAGGATGACGGCCAACCGAAGAGCGCCGAGTGGGCGAGCAGCGTCTGCGGCGTCGATGCCAAGGTGATCCACCAGCTGGCTCTCGACATGGCCGCCAAGCGCACCATGATCATGGCCGGTTGGGGCATGCAGCGTCAGCAGCATGGTGAACAGCCGAACTGGATGCTGGTCACTCTGGCCTCCATGCTGGGCCAGATCGGCCTGCCGGGCGGCGGCTACGGCTTCAGCTACCACTACTCCTCCGGTGGCAGCCCCACCGCCAAGGGCGGCATTCTGGCCGGTATATCCGCCGGCAACGCACCGAAGAACAGCCCGGCACCGATCCCGGTGGCCCGCATCGCCGACTGTCTCGCCAATCCGGGCAAGACCATCGACTTCAACGGCCGCAAGGTGACCTATCCGGACATCAAGCTGGTCTACGTGGCGGGCGGCAACCCCTTCCACCACCATCAGGACACCAACAACCTGCTGCAAGCGTGGCGCAAGCCGCAGACCGTGATCGTTCACGAGCCCTACTGGACCGCCACCGCCAAGCACGCCGACATCGTGCTGCCGGTCACCACCAGCTACGAGCGCAACGATCTGGAGATGGGCGGCGACTACTCCCAGCGCTATGTGTTCCCGATGCACCAGTGCGTGCCGCCGCAGTTTGAAGCCCGCAACGACTTCGACATCTTCAGCGCCATCGCCGCCAAGCTGGGCGTGCAGGAGCAGTACACCGAAGGCAAGGACGAGATGCTGTGGCTCAAGCAGATGTACGACGGCATGGCGGCGCAGGCTCGCGGTGCCCGGGTGGCGCTGCCGCCGTTCAACATGTTCTGGGAATCCAACAACTACATCCGCTTCCCGATCCCCGAGGCCAACCGCCAGTGGATCCGTCACGCCGATTTTCGCGAGAACCCGCTGCTCAACCCGCTCGGCACCCCGTCCGGCAAGATCGAGATCTTCTCCAACACGGTGGCGGGGATGGGTTACGCCGACTGCGCCGGCCATCCCAAGTGGTATGAGCCCAAGGAGTGGGTGAAGAGCGAGGTTGCGGCGCGCTATCCGCTCTCCCTCAACACTTCGCACCCGACCCAGCGGCTGCACTCCCAGCTCGACAACACCCCGCTGCGGGACAAGTTCGCCATCGCCGACCGCGAGGCGATCATGATCCATCCCGCCGACGCCAAGGTCCGTGGTATCGCTCAGGGGGATCTGGTGCGCGCCTTCAACGAGCGCGGCCAGATTTTAGTAGGTGCTCTGCTCTCCGAAGATGTGCGCCAGGGGGTGGTGCGGATCTGCGAAGGGGCCTGGTATGACCCGGCCAAACCGGGCGAAGCGGGCAGCATCTGCAAGAACGGCAACGTCAACTGCCTCACCTTCGACGAAGGCTCGTCCAGTCTGGCACAGGGCAACTGCGGCCACATGGCCCAGCTGCAGATCGAGAAGTACACAGGCCCGATGCTGACCAACACCGCCCACGCGGTACCGGCCAACGGCTAAGGCGATTGCCACCCAATAAAAACGGCGCCATCAAGGCGCCGTTTCTTTATCTGTCTGCCAAAGCGCAGGCATGGGGATGGGTTTAGAACTCCCCCTCCTCCATATACTCCTGCGCGCACTCAACCAGCTGCGGCCACAGCTCTTCCGGAACCCATGCGTCCGGGTCATCTTCGTCCCCATCGTACTGGCTCCAGAAATAGCGGCGCAGGCCGGAGGCAAAGTCGTCGCTGATCTCGGCCAGCTCCGAGAGCGGCCCCAACCAGGCGATGCGACGCAGGCCGGAGGCGAGATCGTTGATGGCATCCATCAGGGTGCGATCGTCGAAGCTCTGCTCCACCAGCAGGGTGAAGCGCTCGCGCGCCTGCTCGGTCTGCTCCTCGTCCAGCTCGCCCACATCGGCCAGCAAGTCGACAAAATCTTCCAGAAGGAACGCGATCAGGCCATCCCTGTCTTCAAACCACTGGATCTGAGCACCCTTGACCCCCAGCACAGAGGCATCAAACGAATCGTCAAGGTGACACAGTGCCCACGGATCGTCGGTCATGGTTCTCTTCCTCAGGCTAAAACAAATGCCATATGTTATGCCTAGCTCTCGACTCTTGCCACCTTGGGCAACGAGAGGGAGGCGGCCAGACCGCCCAGTTCGGCGCGGCCCATGATGAAACTGCCTCGATAGGCTTCCGCCAGATCGGAGACGATGTTGAGACCCAGGCCCGAGCCCGGCACCTTCTCGTCGAGCCGCACCCCGCGCAGCACCGCCTTGGCGATCTGATCCTCGCTCATGCCGGGGCCGTCATCCTCGATACGCAGGGTGATCCAGCCTCCCAGCTCGGCGCTGGAGATGCGCAGCTCGCTGGCGGACCACTTGAAGGCGTTCTCCAGCAGGTTGCCTACCATCTCATCGAAATCCTGCTCTTCCACCCCGACCGCCAGATTGGCGGGCACTTGCAGATCCACTGTCTTGCCCGGATAGAGGCGGGAGAAGGCGCGGCAGATATACTCCACCCGCGCCCGCACCGGGGTCGAGACCCCGAGGATCTTGGCGGCGCCGGTCACCCGCGCCTTGCCGAGGTGGTAATCGATATGGCGCTGGATCTGATCGAGCTGCTCGCCGATGGCGGCCTGATCCTCCGGCGGCAATTGAGCCACCTGATTGCGCATGATGCTGAGCGGCGTCTTGAGGGCGTGAGCCAGATTGCCAGTGTGAGAACGGGCCCGCTGCAGCAGCTCACCGTAGTGGTGCAGCAGCCGGTTGATATCCTCCACCAGCGGCTGGATCTCCAGCGGATAGCGCAGCCGGAAGCCCTCCTGATGGCCCTCGTGAACCCGCCCCAGTTCGCGGCGCAGCAGGTGCAGCGGCCGCAAGCCGTAGACGATCTGGAACATGAAGCCGAGTACCAGACCGGCGGCGGCAAAGCCGAGGCCGAGGAACAGGCTGATCCGAGTCTTGTTGAGGGTTTGGGCCAGGGCGCTGCTGTCCTTGGCCATCACCAGAGTGAACACCCGATCCGAACCGGGCAGCAGCACGGTACGGGTCATGATCAGCAGCGGCTCCTTGTTGGGCCCCTTGCCGACGAAGAGGTCGGGATCGCCAAACGCCGACTTGAGGCCGTCGCTCTTCAGGTTGGTATCCCACAGGGAACGGGAGCGCCCCACCACATCACGGCCCAGCTCCAGCTGCCAGTAGTAGCCGGAGTAGGGTTGATTGAAACGGGGATCGGAGAGGGAGCCGGTGACCACCGGCAGGCCGGTTTTGGCCACTTCCAGCCGGGAGAGCAGATCATAGAGCTGCAAGCGCAGACCGTCGGCCTCCGCCTCCTGCCAGTAGTTGCGCATCATGGTCTGCAGACTGAAACCGGTGGCGAACAGAAACAGCCCACACCAGACCAGCGCGATGGCGACCAGTCGCCCCCGCAGGGTTCTGACCAGCCTCATTCGTTGATCCGGTACCCGAGGCCGCGCACTGTCTCAATCAGATCGGGGTTGGTTTTCTTGCGGATCCGGCCGATGAACACCTCCACGGTATTGGAGTCACGGTCAAAATCCTGAGCGTAGATGTGGTCGATCAGCTCGCTGCGCGACACCACCTTGCCCCGATGCTGCATCAGGTAACCCAGCACCCTGAACTCGTGGGCGGTCAGCTTGATGGGGGTACCTTCGTACCACACCTGCGACGCCGCCATGTCGAGCCGCACTCCGCCAATCTCCAGAATTGAGCTGGCGTTGCCCGCTGCCCGGCGCACCAGCGCATGGACCCGCGCTACCAGCTCGGCCACCTGGAACGGCTTGGTCAGGTAGTCATCGGCACCGGCGTTGAGCCCCTCTATCTTCTCGTGCAGCTGACCACGGGCGGTCAGCACCAGCACCGGGGTATCGATCCCCTTGCTGCGCCACTCTTTCAGCACGCTCAGGCCATCGCGCCCCGGCAGGCCGAGGTCGAGAATGATGGCATCGTAGGGTTCGGTCTCGCCGAGAAAACCGGCCTCGTTGCCATCGTGGCAGAGGTCGGTGACAAAGCCGGAGAGGCGCAGCTGTTCGGCCAGCTGGCCAGCCAGAATTTTTTCGTCTTCAACAATCAGAATTCGCATGAACAGGCTTCCACACAGGGGTTATTCATCATCCTCGACCGGGGGCTTTGGCGGTTCGAACAACCGCTCCAGATGGTGGCCCTTGGCCCACACCAGCTCAAGGTTGTCAGCCCGATAGGCCACCTTGATCACGCTGTTCTCCCGATCGATGACTCGCAGTTCATAGAGCCAGATACCATCCTCTTCCCCCAGATCTACCCGCAACACCCGCACCGGCAATCTGGCCGCCACCTCCATCATTTCATGGAAGGGCCGAACCCGTCCCTCATGGACAGCTTGCTGCAGCTGGGCTTCATCAGGCGTGACCGCCTGTGCCAGCAACGGCAGCAATAACCCAAGCAGAGGGAGCGCTCTATTCATGGATGATTCATCTCCAAAAACCTAACATAATGGCGTTTATAGTCTGCCAGCCATGAATCCGGAATGAATATGATCCCGCGCAGTTTCCTGCTGATCCTTTGCCTGTTGAGTGCCACAAGCTGGGCGGCCCAGAACCGTCTCGACATGGCCGGGCTGGTCAAACTCTTGCTGGCGCAAGGGTATCACGACATTCGGGAAGTGGAGCTGGAAGGGGACAAATTCGAGGTCAAAACCCTCAATCACCAGGATCAGAAGGTGCATCTCATCGTCGATGCCTACACTGGCGAGATAAAACAACAAGAGGTCGATTAGGCCTCTTTTGCATTCCAGCGTCCCCGCATGGGGCGCAGCAGTTTCTCCCGTCTCGGCCAGAGCAGGGCGCAGGCCAGCAGCAAGTAGATGAGGGGCTCCCCCCAACCACTCTTGAGTGACCACCAGTAGTGCACCGGCACCAGCAAGGCGATGGCATAGACCCAGTTGTGCAGCTTCTGCCATGCGGCGCCCATGCGGCGCTGCAATGCGGGCAGCGAAGTGATGCTGAGGGCGGCCAGCAGCAGCAATGCCACCATCCCCACCACGATATAGCTGCGCTTGACCAGCTCGCCGCCAATCAGGCCCCAGTCAAACTGCAGATCCAGCCCCAACCACGCCATAAAGTGGAGCAGCGCCCAGGCAAAACACCAGAGCCCGAGGGGGCGGCGCAGCTTGATGAGCTGCCCCTGCCGCCAGCGCTTGGCCAGCGGCGACACCAGCAGGGTGAGCAGCAGCAGGTTGAGCGCCCCCTTGCCGAGGTAGTGGATAAGTTCTGGCACCGGATCGCCCCCCAGCAGACCCGCTGGAATGGCAAAAGCCAGCCAGAGCAGGAAGCCGAGGGAGCCCAGATGCACCAGCACCCGCAAGCCGCTGATATGGGCCGGTTTCAATCTCAGTACCATTGGCGCAGATCCATCCCCTGATAGAGCGAGGCGACTTCGTCACCATAGCCGTTGAACATCAGGGTCGGCTGACGCTTGGCACCAAATACTCCACCCTCGCCAATAAAACGCTCGCTGGCCTGACTCCAGCGCGGGTGATCCACCTGCGGATTGACGTTGGCGTAGAAGCCATATTCGTTGGGAGCCAGCAGGTTCCAGGTGGTCGGCGGCATCTCCTCTACCAGCCGGATCGAGACGATGCTCTTGATGCTCTTGAAGCCGTACTTCCATGGCACCACCAAGCGGATCGGCGCGCCATTCTGGGCGGGCAGGGTCTTGCCATAGAGCCCCATCGCAAGGAAAGAAAGAGGATGCATCGCCTCGTCGATACGCAGCCCTTCGACGTAGGGATACTCGATGCCGCCCCCCAGACTGGAGGCCTGCCCCGGCAGCTGTTTCGGATCAAACAGGGTTTCGAAGGCGACAAACTTGGCACGACTGGTGGGCTCGGCACGGCGGATGATCTCCGCCAGCGAGATGCCATTCCAGGGCAGTACCATGGACCAGGCTTCAACGCAGCGCAGCCGGTAGATCCGCTCCTCCAGCTCGCTCTTGTTGATGAGATCCCACACATCGAGTGTAAAGGGCTTGGCCACCTCCCCCTCCACCTTGAGGGTCCAGGGTTCGGGCTTGAGGTAATGGCCGTTGCGAGCCGGGTCGGACTTGTCGGTGCCGAGCTCATAGAAGTTGTTGTAACTGGTGGCCTTCTCTTCCGGTGTCAGTACCAGATTGGCCTGGCGCTCCGCAGGCTTGCTGTTGAGCGGTTTGGTAGCTAATTGGGGGGCATCCTCTTTACCGCGCAGCAGGTCGAGCACTCCGGCCTGAGTGGGAAACGCCAGGGTGGCTGCGCCCAGACCCAGCCCTTTGAGAATAAGGCGGCGGTCCTGATAGACGGCTTCCGGGGTAACATCCTGTTCGGTGAGGGGGTGGGCGGTACGACGCTTGATCAACATTAAAAACTCCCGGGGCTGAGTGAGGCAGTATGGATAAGACCCGCCCCGGCAGATTTTTATTTCACACAAATTTACATCATGTGGTGCAGGGGCAGTGCCTTGGCCATGGTGCCGACCAGAAACAGGACTACGAACACCAGCAGGGGAACGATCACATTTGGCGCCATCAGACTCACTCCATGAGCAGGACAGGGCCTCTAACTATGGCCGACTGTCAGGCCGGTCACCAATGAATTTTTTCGCGAGCGCAAGCGTATTCCTGAGTTGAAAAGGGTGATGAAGATCACACACAATTCTGCCCCCGCTTGCCGCCCCGATTGCCGGGGGTAGGCTGCCCATTATGCGAAGCCAACTGAAGAGTCGCCCCATGAGCCCACTGATCGCCATCGCCATCACCACTGGAATTCTCTCCGCCGTCTGGGGCTGGATTGCCGTCGCGTTCGGCCTTATCTCCTGGGTCGGCTTTCTCGGCTGTACCAGCTACTTCGCGTCAAGCGGTGGCTACAAGGCGCTGCTGCAGACCATCTTCTGCAACACCAGCGGCATGCTGTGGGCACTGCTGCTGATCCATGGCGACAGTCTGTGGGGGGCGGGCGTGGCGGGTTACGTGATGACGGGGGTGGTCGCAACCCTGATGTGCGTACAGGCCAAGCAGCAGTGGCTCGGCTACATTCCCGGCACCTTTGCCGGTTGCTGTGCCACCTTCGGGGCGGCTGGTGAGTGGCGGCTGATCCTGCCCTCCCTCATCATTGGCGCCTTGTTCGGCTATCTGATGAAGGCGAGCGGCCTCTGGCTCTCCCATAAAACCCAGAAAGCCGATGCCGCTCCGGCAGTAGTTGATCCCGCCTGATTTCATTCACTCGCCAGATCATCGGCGCACCCTTGAATTCAGCTACCCGATGAAGGCGAGCGGCCTCTGGCTCTCCCATAAAACCCAAAAAGCCGATGCCGCTCCGGCTGTGGTTGATCCCGCCTGATTTATCCCTTCGATTTGAAGTTTGCTGCTTCGATACCGTGCCGATTCAATAACTTGTAAAAATCGGTACGGTTTCTGCCCGCCAGGTTGGCCGCCAGAGTCACGTTGCCTTCGGTAGTGCGCAGCAGCCGGATCAGATACTCCTTCTCGAATTCGGCACGAGCCTCGTTGAAGGAAGGGATGCCACCACCGCCGCCGCTCAGGGCGGACTCCACCATGGAGACCCCGATCACCGGGCTGCAACAGAGGCTGGCGAGTTGCTCCACCAGATTGCAGAGCTGACGCACGTTACCGGGCCAGGCAGCGGCGGCCAACATCGCCAGCGCCTCCGGCGAGAAGCCCATCGCGGCGCAGTCGCTGTGGCGGCAGCGATAATCATCCAGCGCCTGTCTGGCCAGCAGCGGAATGTCTTCACTGCGGGCACAGAGAGACGGTAAGGTGATATTGGCGACGTTGAGACGATAGAAGAGATCTTCCCGAAAGCGTCCCTCCTCCATCGCCTTGACCAGATCCTGATGGCTGGAGCTGAGCACACGCACCTCCGGCGTGCCCTGGCCATACTCCTCCATCACCTGCAGCAGCTTGGCCTGCAAGGATTCCGACAGGCTGCCAATTTCGTCGAGAAACAGGGTCGCCCCCTTGGCCTGCTCGAACAGACCGGATTGGCCATCTTCACCAAACAGCTGCAAGTCGAGTGACGCCCACGGAATGGCGGCGCAGTTGATGGTATGGAGCGGCTTGTCGCGGCGCTGGCTGGCCTGGTGCAGCGCCTGCGCCATCGCCCCCTTGCCGGAGCCTGACGGCCCCATGATCAGTACCGGCACCTCCATGGTGGCGATGCTGTGAGCCTGGATCAGTAACTGTTCCAACTGGGGATTGCGGGTCAGGATCAGTGACTGCCACTCCTGCTGCTGTTTCGGCCGGGTCAGGCTGAGAGCATGCTCTATGGTGGCCAGCAGCTCATCCTTGTCAATGGGCTTGGTCAAAAAGCTGAAGACGCCGGAGCGGGTCGCCTGAATGGCATCCGGGATGGTGCCGTGGGCGGTCATGATGATCACCGGCAGCCCCAGCCACTGGGCCTGGATCCGCTCGAACAGCGCCAGACCGTCCATGCCCCCCATCCGCAGATCGCTCAGCACCAGATCGGCCCGCTGCTGGCGCAGCCGGTCGAGGGCCCCTTCCGCACTGTCGGCAGTATCCACCTCATAACCCTGACTGCGCAGCCGCATGCTCATCAGCTTGAGCAGACTGACGTCATCATCCACCAGCAAGATCCGGCTCATGGTATTACCTCACGATGCTCGTTGAGCTTGCGCTGGTTGAGCTGGTCATCGATGGCGGTCAGCTGTTCGATCTGGCGACGCAACCGCTGGATCTCCTGACTCTGATCATCGCGTCGGCTGTCGCGAGCCAGCAGCTGTTCGCCGAGGGCGATCCAGCTGCGCAAAAATGCCTGCGCATCGAGACCCAGCTCGGGCAGCATCTGCTTCAGGCGCGCCAGCCCGGCGGTACGATTGGCCACCGATTCGGCCGGGTGGGAATCCACCATCGCCAGACTGACCCGGCTCTCCAGATCATCCGCCCCTTTCAGGCGTTGACGCTCCTGCATCCGCTGCTGGGGGTGACTGGCCAGCAACCAGTCGGAGTATTGCAGACGTACCTGCATCTCCTTGTTGGCAAACTCCATCCGCTTGGCAAAAGCGATATCGGTGGAGTTCTGCTGTTCGTGCTGTGGCAGCAGGGCGCAACCCGCGAGCAGCCCTGCCATCAGAGCTGGAAATACGCGCTGTATCTTCATAGTTCTCTTTTCAACGTCAACCTGAAGCAGACATCCGCCTGTTCATCTTTCACCAGAACCAACTCACCTCCGAGACTATGGGCAGACTCCCGTGCGATAGAGAGGCCCATACCAGAGCCTTTCAATACACCTTGTCGCACTGTACTGCCTTGTTCGAAGGGTTCAAAAATACGTTGCTGATCGGCAGCGGGGATCTCTGGCCCCTCGTTGGCTACCTCCAGCCAGCTTGTCTGTTCATCCTGCCCTGCCCTGATCCAGATATTGCCCCCGCTGGCGCCGTAACTGACAGCGTTGGAGAAGAGGTTATCGAGGATCAGTCTCAACCGGTAGGGCTCCGCCCACAGGGTAACCGGCCCGGTCGGCAAGTGTACACGGATCTGCTTGGACTCCAATGCCAACCGGTACTCGATGGTGAGTTCTGACAGCATGGGCAGTAGGGGGACAGATTCCAGCTCAAATGCCTCCTGCTGGGTGAGTCGATTGAAGTCGAGCAACCGCTCGATCAGGGTTTGCAAACGGCGACTGCTCTCGTCCAGCATCTGGCAGATCTCCAGCTGATCCGGCGTCAACGGCCCGACCAGCTGCTCGCAGAGCAGATCCGACCCCTCCCGCAGCACCGCTAGCGGGGTCTTGAGCTCGTGGGAAACATGACGCAGAAACTGGTACTTTTGCTGCTCCAGCTCCTTGAGCTTGTCGTAAAGCCAGAGGATCCGCTCCCCCAGCAACACCAGCTCGGCGGGGCCATCTACCGGCCTTGGATCCGGCTCGACCCCCGCCCCCAGGCTCAAGATGCGCGACTCAATCTGTCGTACCGGGTGGATGATCAGGTAGGTGAAGATAAAGACCATCAGCAGGCTGAGCGCCGCTACAGCGCCGCTCACCCACCAGAGCTCCCTGGTCAGTCCGGCGATGGTGAGTCGCACCCGATCCATGTGTTCGTCAACCCGGCTGCGGGTGACCATCTCAAGCTGCTTGTTGGCATCGTTAAACAGCTCTAGCTTGTCCCCCGCCACCGCAGCCTGGGCCAGCGCGGCATCCTGCAAGCTGTCGAGCCAAGCCAGCCCCTGATCGAGCCCCCTGTAGAGCTGACCGTCGGAGATAGAGCTGCGATGTTCTGCCAGCAACACCCGATACCCGTCGAGTTGCTGCTGGTAGCTGGTGAGGCTGCGGCGATCCCCCAGCACCGCGAAGCGGCGCAAGGTGCGTTCGATATCGATGGCTTGCGCCGTCAGCAGGGTGGCGCGGCGGGTATCCTTGACCGCCCGCTCCATCTCGTCGCTGGTGAGCTGACTGAGGTGGGCAAGGGAGGTGCTGTTGTGCCAGATCATGCCGCCCAGCGGCATCAACACCAGCACAAATCCCATCAATACTACCTGCAGCAGGGAGCGTGGGCGAACCTTGGTCATCATCTCTTCTCTTGCATTCTCACCGGTGCGCCAGCATAGCCGCACCGCCCCAAAAAACAAAACCGGCCAACAGGCCGGTTTGTATTATCTGGATTGTGGTGATTCACGCCAACGCGACAGAGGCCAGACAGATAATCATGATCAGCGCCAGCGCACCCGAAGCGGTCAACAGCGCCCATTTCAGCTCCACACTCATGCAAACCTCCTTTCTGCGAATCAGTGCCGGATCACAATAGATAAGACAATGTTAAGCCATAGTTAATCCGATAACCGTGAGCTGCGTATACATTTCAGATGAGCCCAACCTAGGGAAGGTGAGCATGTTCTATCTGTGTAGCATTGGTTCCAATATTGACCCGCATATTCATGTCAGCCGCGCGCTGGCTGAGCTGTTTGCGAACGTCGGCCCCCTGCGGCTGAGTTCGGTGATCCGCACCAAGCCGGTGGGAATGCACTCCAGCCACGACTTTCTCAACTGTCTGCTGGTGGTGGAGAGCCCGCTCGATGCCGCCCGCCTCAAGCAGCACTTTGTCGCCCTCGAGGTAGCTCACGGTCGGGATCGCAGCGATCCGCTCTGCAAGGTGCACGATCGGCCGCTCGACATCGATATTCTGGCCAGCAACAGGAGCGGTGACTTTGCCTCGGCAGAGGTCGATTCCTATCTGGCGGAGCTGCTGGCCGAGCTCTATGGCCATGGCGAGGTGCATGACCCCAAGGTGGCGCTGCAAGTGACACTCCCTGCCCCGTCGGGCAAGCTCAAACCCGGCAAGGGCTTGCTGACCCGGCAGGTCGGGCTGGAGCCGCTGGTGCTTGGCAAATCTTCAGAGAGTGGCCAGCGCGCGCCCGCCATCTACCTTGATGCTGGCCCCCGTCATATAACTGTTCCCCATCAGTAACTGCACCGCCTGCCAGATGGGCTCCAGTCCCCCCTCCCGCGCCAGCGGCGTTTTCGCCAACACCTGCTGGCGCCACGCCTCGTCATGCTCGTCGAGAAACAGAATGGGGCCCGGCTCTATGGTGTTGACCCGAACCGCTGGCGCCAGCTCCCGGGCAAAGCTCATGGCCAGCGAATGGGCCCCTGCCTTGGTGGCCACATAGCTGGCAAAACGGGGGGCCGGGGCATGGATATAGATATCGGTGATGTGAATGATGCTGGCGTTGGGATTGCTGGCCAGTCGGGGGGCCAGCGCCCGGTTTAGCTGGAAGGGGGCCGCCATGTGCACCCGGTAGAACTGCTCGAACTGGGCCAGTTGCGCCGCCGGATCAGTTGCCTGCGGCTCGAAGGCCGAAGCGTTGTGGATCACTAGCGCCAGATCCTGATGGGCAGCCAGCACATCGATCAGCTTGCCAACGTCATCTTCCCGGCCAAAATCCGCCGGCACCAGTTCGACCCCCAATGCAGCCAACGTGGCCAGCTCCGGCCGCTCTCTGCGATAACTGCCCGTCACCTGCCAACCCGCTGCCACCAGCTGTTCACAGAGATAAAATCCGAGTCGACGGCCGCAGCCCGTAACCAATGCACGCATACGATCTCCTTTCCCTTTCATGGTCTTGCATGAACGAAGCCCGCCTGCCAGCGGATCACCGCCGATGGCTGGTGCCTATCAATCCCTGCGGCACAAGCCATTGGTCGCGAGCTACCCGCCCGCGTCATAGTGGCGGCATCCCCCTCTTGCGGAGTCACCACCATGCTGAAAGTACACCACCACATGGGTCGCCTGACCCACACCCTCACTGCCGGACTCGGCCTGGCCGAGGCGCTGGATCGCCTGCATCAATCGGGTCTTGGCGGCCTGCCAGTGCTGGATGAGCAGAAACGGCTGATCGGCTTTCTTTCCGAACAAGATTGCATCCCCAGCCAGCTCACCGGCAGCTACCACTGCGATACCCGCACCCGGGTGGAGGATCTGATGAACCGCTCGCCCCTCTCGGTCGGGCCGGATGAGAGCATTCTGGATCTGGCTCGCCAGATGGCCGATGCCAAGCCCAAGATCTACCCGGTGCTGCAACAGGGCAAGGTGATCGGCATCATCAGCCGCCGTCAGGTGATGCAGGCCCTCAACCAGCAGATGAAGGTGTGCCAGCAGACCTAAATCTGGTAACGCCCCTTGTCACCGATATCGAAGTGCAGGGGCATCCGCCACTTGGCCAGCGCCAGCAAGGTCAACAGGGCCCCGCAGACCAGCGCCACCAGTGCGGCGGCCCACTCCACCCGCAACCACTCCAGCAACCATAACGCCGGCAGCAATACGGGCACCAGCTTGATGCCGGGAATGGCGAAACAAAACTGCTCCTTGAACGCCAGCCCGGAGAGGGTCGCCAACGCAGCCCCCAGCACCAGCGCATCCGGTGCCCCCACCGCGGCCAAGGCCAGTGCGCCCCAACCAAATCCCTGCAGAGTCATGCGAATCCGCTTGTCGTAGATATGCAGCGAGAAGCCGCAGATTGCGCTTGCCACTGCCAGCGACATCAACCATTGTGCCGACGGGAGCAATGCCATCCCGCTCAGCAGCGCCGCACCGCGGCAAAGCAGCAACAGGGCAGCCGCACTCAAGCCAAGGCGGTAGAGCGAGACGGTCAACTTGTCGATCCCGTCCAGCAGGCTCTCGATTTCAGGATTTGCCATAAACAGTCGCTCCTAACGGATCAGGTGCCATCCAATATACTGGAATCAGGTCTTGGAATATCTTCAAACGGGCTCAGGAGACGTAGTTTGCGTGTGATCTCCCTGTTTTGGTTGCTGTTTCCACTCGGATTGCCCGCCAAAGAGCTGGTGATCTGCGGCACCATGGAGCCCCCGCTCAAGTATCTCGATGCCGATCAGAAACCCCGCGGACTCGATATCGACATCGTCACCGCCATCTTCGACAAGCTGGAGACGCCCTTTCGGATCGAGCTGGCCGACTCCGGCGCCCGCCTCACCCGCAATGCCGAAACCGGCGCCTGCGACCTGGTGATGACCCACTCCTACAAGGCGGAGCGGGAGAGTTATCTCATCTACCCGCAGCAGGCCCATATCCGCCACAGCTGGCACTTCTTCGTGCGCAAGGCGGACCTGATGAAGATCCGCTACGAAACGCTGGCCGACCTCAAACCCTGGCGCATCGGCATGACCAAGGATTTCTCCTACACCCCTGAACTGGCAGCGGCCATGACCGACCCGGCCTATCAGTTTCAGGAGATCACCATGAACCAGCTGCAACTGCGCAAACTGCTGGCCGGACGGATCGATACCGTGCCGATGCCGCTGGTCACCGCCTTCACCCAGATCAAGGAAGAGGGGCTGACGGGAAAGATCGATTACCTGCCCAAACCGCTCAAGAGCAGCCCCTACTTCAACACCTGGGCCCGCGCACGAGCGGATGCACAGACCCCCGCCCTGATGGCGGCCTACGATGCCGAACTGCTGCGCATGAAGCGAAACGGCAGCCTCAAGGCCCTCTACGACAAGTACGCCATCCCCTATATCGAACCCTGATCAAGGGGTCAGGGTTTCGCACGGGAGATGGATCTCTACACCCTACCCCTTATACAACCCACCTCAAGGCTTCACGTCCCGCAGGATCGGATTCTGCAGCGAAATCAGGGTTTCAGTGGACTGGATCTCGTCGATGGTCTGGATCTTGTTGATCAGCACTATCTGCAGCTCGTCGATGGAGCGGGTCATCACCTTCATGAAGATGCTGTAGTGGCCCGTGGTGTAGTAGGCCTCCACCACCTCGTCCAGCGCCTGCAGCTTGGCCAGTGCCGAGGGGTAATCCTTGGCACTCTTCAGATTGATCCCGATAAAGCAGCAGACGTCGTAACCCAGCTTCTTGGGGTTAACCTGCACCCGTGTCCCCTCGATGATCCCCGCCTGTTTCATCTTCTCCACCCGCACATGGATGGTGCCCGGGCTGACCGCCAGTTGTTTCGCAAGTTCGGCGTAAGGGATTCGCGCATTTTCCATCAGAGCGGTGAGGATGGCCTGATCGAGATTATCGATCCGGTAATTTTCCGGCATTTTTTTGCACTCCCGTTGACGATACCTCATTAAATAACGGCTTATTTTGAAGAAAAAAATACATAAAGCCTATTTCTATTATCGAATATTGAATTTAGTTAGCGATCCGTTGAAGAATCACCACATCCAACGGGGTTTGAAACAGGAATTCAGCATGAAACAGCACTACATTCGCAGCCAACAGCAGATCAGCTTCGTCAAAGAGATGTTCTCCCGCCAACTCGCCCAGCAGCTGGGTCTGATGGAGGTGCAAGCCCCCATTCTGAGCCGGGTCGGTGATGGCACTCAGGACAACCTCTCTGGCCACGAGAATGCAGTGCAGGTCAAAGTGAAAACCCTGCCGGAGCACAGCTACGAAGTGGTTCATTCACTGGCCAAATGGAAGCGTCAGACTCTCGGTCGCTTCGGGTTCGGCCCGGGCGAAGGGATCTACACCCACATGAAGGCGCTGCGTCCGGATGAAGACAAGCTCACCCCCATCCACTCCGTCTACGTGGATCAGTGGGACTGGGAGAAGGTGATGCCGAGCGAGCGCCGTGATCTGGCCTATCTGCAGGAAACCGTGCGCGGCATCTGGGCCGCCATCAAGGCCACCGAGCGCGCAGTCTGCGCCGAACATGAGCTGACCCCCTTCCTGCCGGCCGAGATCCAGTTCCTGCACAGCGAAGAGCTGCTGGCCCGTTACCCGGACCTCGATGCCAAGGGGCGCGAGCGTGCCATCGCCAAAGAGCTGGGCGCCGTGTTCCTGATCGGCATCGGCGGTGCCCTCTCCCACGGCGAGCGCCACGATGTGCGTGCCCCGGACTATGACGACTGGAGCAGCCACAGCGAGCTGGGTCTGGCAGGCCTGAACGGTGACATTCTGGTGTGGAACCCGGTGCTGCAAGACAGCTTCGAGATCTCCTCCATGGGGATCCGGGTCGATGCCGAGGCTCTGCGCCGCCAGCTTGCCATCACCGGCGACGAGGATCGCCTGCAGTATGACTGGCATCAGGATCTGCTGGCCGCACGGATGCCGCAGACCATCGGCGGCGGCATCGGCCAATCCCGTCTGGCCATGCTGCTGCTGCAAAAAGAGCATATTGGTCAGGTTCAAGTCGGCGTCTGGCCAACCGAGATGAAAGCCGCCATCCCGGGCATGCTGTAAACGCGTTGATTTCATCGGTCTGGCCTGCGCGCAGTGGCTCGCGGGTCAGCCCTGAAGGTGTGTGGCGGTGCGGACTGAACGAGCGCAGTCCGAACATGCTGTAAGTCGCGTGGTCATCCCTGATGACCCACGGCGAAACCGGGGCTTGCCCCTGCGACCCGCTCAACCCACGTCAGGTCGCGTCACTACATTCCTCCCGGCAATCTTCGGATTGCCGTTTTTTTGCGCCCGAATCCCCGCCACCAGATATGACAACGCCAGCCCGAAGGCTGGCGTTGCAAACATCGACACGAGATCGGTTACTGGGTCATGGTCAGACCGTTGCTGTCGGCCCCCAGCACCAGCTTTTTGCCCGGCACGATGCGACCGGAGAGCAGGGCCTGTGCCAGCGGGTTCTCCACCTTTTGCTGGATCGCCCGCTTGAGGGGCCGCGCCCCGTAGACGGGGTCGAACCCGGCATGCACCAGCTTCTCGAGCAGCGCTTCGCTCACCTTCACCTCGTAGCCCTGAGCCTCCAGTCGGCCCATCAGGCTCTTGAGCTGGATGCGGGCGATGGACTTGATGTGATCCTCGCCGAGCGGATGGAACACCACGGTCTCGTCGATCCGGTTGATAAACTCCGGCCGGAAACTGCGGGTCAGCACATCCATCAGCATGGCCTTCATCTCGTCGTAATCCTTCTCGGAGTGGTGCTCCTGAATCAGATCCGACCCGAGGTTGGAGGTCATGATCACCACCGAGTTGCGGAAATCGACGGTCCGACCCTGACCATCGGTCAGGCGGCCATCATCAAGCACCTGCAACAGGATGTTGAACACATCCGGATGCGCCTTCTCCACCTCGTCCAGCAGGATCACCGAGTAGGGACGACGGCGCACAGCCTCGGTCAGATAACCACCCTCTTCATAACCCACGTATCCGGGAGGCGCCCCCACCAGACGGGCCACGCTGTGTTTCTCCATAAACTCGGACATATCGATCCGCACCATGGCATCCTGGGTATCGAACAGGAACTCCGCCAGCGCCTTGCACAGCTCGGTCTTGCCCACCCCGGTGGGCCCCAGGAACAGGAAGGAGCCGATGGGGCGATTCGGATCGGAGAGACCGGCACGAGAGCGACGAATGGCGTTGGAGACCGCATCGACCGCCTCCTCCTGACCAATCACCCGGCTGTGCAGCTGATCTTCCATCCGCAGCAGCTTGTCGCGCTCCCCTTCCAACATGCGGGCGACCGGAATACCGGTCCAGCGGGCCAAGACGTCTGCAATCTCCACGTCGGTGACGCGGTTGCGCAGCAGACTGGTCTCCTGCATCTCGGCCTGAGTGGCGAGATCCAGCTGTTTCTCCAGCTCCGGAATGCGGCCATATTGCAGCTCGGACATCCGACCCAGGTCGCCTGCGCGGCGCGCCACATCGAGATCCTGACGGGCCTGCTCCAGCGCAGCCTTGATATGCTGGGTGCCGGCAAGGGCGGCCTTCTCGGCCTTCCATACCTCGTCCAGCTCGTTGTATTCCCGATCCTTCTCGCCAATCTCCTGATTGATCAGCTCCAGCCGTTTGCGGCTGGCGTCGTCGTCCTCCTTCATCAGCGCCTGCTGCTCCAGCTTGAGCTGGATGATGCGCCGCTCGAGGCGATCGAGCGCCTCCGGCTTGGAGTCGATCTGCAACCGGATGCTGGCTGCCGCCTCGTCAATCAGATCGATAGCTTTGTCAGGCAACTGGCGATCCGCAATGTAGCGGTGCGACAGCTGGGCCGCCGCCACAATCGCGGGGTCGGTGATCTGCACATGGTGGTGCAGCTCGTAACGCTCTTTCAGGCCGCGCAGGATGGCGATGGTGTCCTCCACGCTCGGCTCTTCCACCAGCACCTTCTGGAAACGGCGCTCCAGCGCGGCATCTTTTTCGATGTACTGACGGTACTCATCCAGGGTGGTGGCGCCGACGCAGTGCAGGTCGCCGCGGGCCAGCGCAGGTTTCAGCATGTTGCCCGCGTCCATCGCCCCTTCGCCCTTGCCGGCACCGACCATGGTGTGCAGCTCGTCGATAAAGAGGATGACGTTGCCCTCCTCCTTGGCGAGATCGGTCAGTACGGCCTTGAGCCGCTCCTCGAACTCACCGCGATACTTGGCACCGGCCACCAGCGCCCCCATGTCCAGCGACAGCACCCGCTTGTTCTTGAGACCTTCCGGCACTTCGCCGTTGATGATGCGCTGGGCCAGCCCCTCCACGATGGCGGTCTTGCCGACACCGGGAGCACCGATCAGCACGGGGTTGTTCTTGGTGCGGCGTTGCAGCACCTGAATGGTACGGCGGATCTCGTCATCACGGCCGATCACCGGGTCGAGCTTGCCGATTTCGGCCCGCTCGGTCAGATCGATGGTGTACTTCTCCAGCGCCTGACGGTTCTCCTCGGCGTTGGCATCTTCCACCTTCTTGCCGCCACGCACCTTGTCGATGGCCGCTTCCAGTTTCTCCTTGGTCAGCCCCTGGGCGCGCAGCAGCTCACCCAGCGTTCCCTTGTCGTCGAGGGCCGCCAGCACGAACAGCTCGGAGGAGATGAACTGATCCTTGCGCTGCTGGGCCAGTTTGTCGCAGACGTTGAGCAGACGGCCGAGGCCGTTGGAGAGCTGCACGTCCCCTTCTACGCCGCTCACGCGCGGCTGGCGATCCAGCTCCTCGCCAAGGCGGGAGCGCAGGGCGTTGATATCCATCCCGGTCAGGGTGAGCAACGGACGGATGGAGCCGCCATCCTGATTGACCAGTGCGGTCATCAGGTGAACGGGTTCGATGAATTGGTGGTCACGACCCAGCGCAAGAGACTGGGCATCGGAAATAGCAATCTGGAATTTGCTGGTAAGGCGATCGAGGCGCATTGCACTCCCCCTTCAAACAGGCAGACGCCGCTTGCGCGGCAAACAACTTAACTTTCTGAGATGAAAGATGAGGCCCGTACGGGCTATTTCAAGGGCATGGACTGGTTATTTTTTCTGCAAGGCGGGGAGAGGGCAGGATCCCCGCCTCTCTCATACGGATCTGTTCTTGAGAGAGACGGGCTATTACTTGGCGGGTGATTGCTTAGCGGGCCAACCAGATGATGGAGGCCATCCGGCCGGTCTGGCCGTTGCGACGATAGGAGTAAAACTGCTCGCTATCGCTGAAGGTGCAGTATTCGCCGCCATAGACGGCGGTAACGCCGGCACGGGCGAGGCGCAACCGCGCCAGCTGGTAGATATCCGCCAACCATTTGCCGTCGTTGAACGAAGGGACGAACGCCGCTTCTGCTTCAGCCTGCTCAGCCATAAAGGCCTCGCGCACCTCTCCCCCCACTTCAAATGCAGTGGGGCCAATGGCCGGGCCCATCCAGGCTAGGATCTCGCCCGGCTCGCAACCCATGGCGGCGATACTCGCCTCCAGCACGCCCTCTTTCAGTCCACGCCAGCCAGCATGGGCGGCGGCCACCACGGTACCGGCCCGATCGCAGAACAGCACCGGCAGACAGTCAGCAGTCATCACGATGCAGGCCTGATCCGCCTCATGGGCGCAGGCGGCATCAGCATCCGGTGCCTGCTGATAATGGCTGTTGACCTGATGAACCACGGTGCCGTGCACCTGATTGAGCCAGTTAAGGGGCCCCGGGATGGCGGCCGCCTGCTGCAAGCGGGCGCGATTGGCCTCGACTCGCGCCGGTTCGTCACCCACGTGGGCGCCCAGATTGAGACCGGCAAAGACCCCTTCACTGACGCCGCCATCCCGGGTGGTCGACAACGCCCTGACACACGCCGGGGCTGGCCAGTCGGGTTCGATCCATTTCATCTGTGACTCCTTCAATTCACCGATATAAAAACGGGGCTCCTGCAAGGGAACCCCGATTGGCATCTATTCGGGCCGGATGACGCCAGAAACCGACGCAGCAGGCCCTATCGCATCAGTTCCAGACTAAATCATCCGGATTGGCGAGAGTATCCGCGCGCAGCACTTCCATCAGCTCCACCATGTCTTGCGGTGTAGCTGAGTGCCACTGCATCACTTCACCCGTGATGGGGTGAGCCAGTTGCAACATGGTGGCATGCAGCGCCTGACGGTTGAAGTTGCGCAGTGCCTGGGTCAGCTCGGGGGTCGCGTTGCGCAGCGGGCGCAGACGGCCACCGTAAGCGGGATCACCCACCAGCGGGTGCTTGATGTGGGCCATGTGGACACGGATCTGGTGGGTACGGCCGGTCTCCAGACGCAGACGCAGACGGGTGTGGCCACGGAACTTCTCGTGAACCCGGTAGTGAGTCACGGAAGGACGGCCATTGGGCACCACGGCCATATGAGTACGCTGGGTCGGGTGACGGCCTATGGGCGCATCGACGGTGCCACCTGCGGTCATGTGACCGATGGCGATCGCTTCGTACTCACGGGTGATCTGGCGCGCCTGCAACGCTTCCACCAGATGGGTCTGGGCGGGTACGGTTTTGGCAACCACCATCAAACCTGTGGTGTCTTTATCCAGACGGTGCACGATACCGGCGCGGGGCACCTCGGCAATGCCGGGGTAGCGGTGCAGCAGGGCGTTGAGGATGGTGCCATCCGGCGTACCTGCGCCCGGGTGAACCACCAGACCGGCCGGTTTGTCGATCACCAGAATGTGTTCATCTTCATAAACGATGTTGAGCTCGATATCCTGGGCATCCCAGCGAGTATCATCTTCCAGCTCGACATTCACATGCACCTGCTGCCCGGCCAGAATCTTCTCGCGCGGGGTGTTGGCAACCTGACCGTCCAGGGTCACTCTGTCCTGTAAAATCCACTCCTTGATGCGGGTGCGGGAGTAGTCTGGAAACAATTCGGCCAGGGCCTGGTCGAGTCGCTGCCCGAATTGGTGATCCTGGAATTCGCCTGTCAGTTCAATATGCTGGCTCATGTATGGTCTCTTGAGCGGGGGGTATCAATTCGAAATAATCCGGGTATTCTAGCTTTTCTTTTAGCCAAGCATAACGGATACTTTGCCAATTTCGTGGAAATGGACCGGATGTTGTTGATGGGAAAGAAGTCTCACCTGCTGATGTCGCTCGCCTTGGTCGCTACCTTGATCACAGGCTGTTCCAGCACCAAACCCAAGGTACCCGACGAACCGCCGGAGACCCTGTACCAGAAAGCACGCCTCAAACTGGACGTTGGCAATTACGTGCAAGCCACTGAATTGCTGGAGGCTTTAGACTCTCGCTACCCGTTCGGCGCCTACTCCAACCAGGTGCAGCTTGACCTCATCTATGCCTACTACAAGCAGGATGATACCGCTCAGGCGATCGCCAATATCGACCGTTTTATCCGCCTCAATCCGGCGCATAAAAATATCGATTACGTCTTCTATATGCGCGGCCTGACCAACATGGCGGCGGATTACAACTTCTTCCAGAGCCTGTTCGGTATCGGTCGTGACGACAAAGACCCGGCTTATGCCCGTCAGGCATTCCAGGATTTCAAGACCCTGCTGCAAAACTACCCCAACAGCGTCTATGCCGCCGATGCCCGCGCTCGCATGATTGGCCTGAAGAATCGTCTGGCCCGATATGACCTGAGCGTGGCCGAGTATTACGTGAAGCGTGATGCACTGGTCGCGGCCGCCAACCGGGCCAAGCTGATTGTCGAAACCTACCCCGACACAGCCGAAACCGAGAAGGCACTGGAGATCATGGTCGAGTCTTACGACTCTCTGAAGATGCCGCAGCTGGCCAAGCATGCCCGCGAAGTACTGGCCAAGAACTACCCGGAGAACCGCCTCGGCCGTGGCTGAGTGATACGGATAAACCGGTAATAAAAAAACCGATGCCAAGGCATCGGTTTTTTTATCTTTGCAATCCACCAATCCGGCTGGGTGAAGTTCCTGCAACCCATAGCGGTCGCGGCCCCTCACACCCCATCTATCCCATTCATTAGCCACCTGCGAGATGGCCGCATCGTGAAGTTCGCTTATCACCAAGGGTTGCAAACCCGCTGTCAGCCCGACGCCAGGCCGGGAAGAGCGGAACCGTCACCACACGGCCATATTGCCTCGTCCAATGCCCCTGAATGGGAACAGATGGCTCAATGGCACAGTACTCCTGTCACCAGAGTCAACTGTTGCTCTTTGTCCGAGCGCAGAGCGGTCTGGGCCAGCAACTGATAGGGAATCCCCTCCATCAGCTTGACCCTCTCCCCGGCCGTACCATTGACCAACACGGCATCAAACCGGGCATCACGACAGGCAACCACATCCCTCACTTTCTCCCTGTCCAGATTCATTACCTGCATCTGCTCATAGGCAGAGAGCAGACCAAGCTCCGTCTCCCCCAATTGCCAGCCGGCGATGCGATCCCGCTTCTCGAGCGGTATTCCCTCAAGCAACCGGGCCATCTTTCCCGATACTCCCTTGGCGGCATCGATCAAGGGGTAAACCAGTGTAAAGGTGAGCAGAAACATGATGGCCACCGAGCTGGCAACATGAGTAGCGCCATGCACCTCCTTGCGCCGCAACAACAGCGCCAGCGCAATCACGAAGAGCATACTGGCGGGGATATAACGCCACCACAGCTTGCTGGCGACCTGTAGCACGTCTGCCGGAACATGACTGGCCACCGGTAGTGAAGGGCCCAGCAAAGGTAGCCCTATGACCACGACACAGAACAGCAGCATGAAACAGAGCCATCCCCGACCATAGCGAGCCGTCCATCCCGGCCAGTTCAGGCTGACCTGACCCAGCATGATGGCAAATACCGGCAACAACGGAAAAAGATAGAGGGTGCGCTTGGTGGATGAGAGGGTTAACAGCAAAAGGGTGCCCACTGCCCAGCACAACAGAAATAACCTCTCACGACTCCAGCGTCGCTGTTTGATGGTTTGCCAACCCCAATAGAAAATGAATGGCAACCAGGGGATGGTATATTCAGCCATCCCCCATAAATAATAAAGATATGCCCCTTTCTTGATATGGCCGAGTTCGGTCGAGGTGCCTGTCAGGCGGCCTACCTGATTCTGCCAGAACCACTCATTCCATAAAGCATCGCCATCGACATGATTAATTAATTCACGAATCCACGCTGCCACTGGCAATATAAAACAGAGCAGCATCAGCAGATGCTGCCAGATAAATCCTGGCAGTTTTTTGTCGATGGCGGCACATCTTGCAGCGAAGAAGAATAGCGGGAACCAGCCAAAAAAAACTGTCATTGGCCCAATAGGACCTTTTGCCATAAAACAGCCCGCCAACCCTATTCCGGCCAGTATCGCCATCCACCGACGGCTTACAAGGTAATATTCTGAAAATGCCCAAAGGGTAAATATGACAAAGAAGGCAAGCACACTGTCCGTTCTAATCCAGTGCGTGTTGATGATAAATCCTTCCATGGTGCCCAGTGCGATCACCGACCAGATCGCGGCCGATCTATTGCCAAGCAGGCGATAGGCCAGCAGGCCGGTAAAGAGCAGCATACCCGCCGCCCAGACCACGCCCGCCAACCGCAGGCTATTGGTCACCCCCAGCCAGGATTCAAACCCATCAAGAAACGGCAGAGCGGCCATATAGAAGAGCGGCGGCTTCTCGATAAAGCTGTGCCCGCCAAGGGTCGGTACCACCCAATCGCCATTGCGGTACATCTCGAGTGCAATGGCTGCCTCACGCGGCTCGTCAGGGGTCCAGAGCTGATGGTCAAACTGGCCAAACAGCAGCACCAGCGTAACCAGCAGCAACATCCAGCAGAGCGTGCGCTCCGAAATATCAGCACTCTGCATGGCTCATACCTTCTGTAATGGTCTCCCCACGCCCGATGGCATAGTAGGAAAAGCCCAGCCCCTTCATCTTGAGCGGATCGTAGAGATTGCGACCATCGACGATGAGGGGGTGCGCCAGCATCTTCCTGATCTGGGCAAAATCGGGCGCCTTGAACTCGTTCCACTCGGTACAGATGACCAACGCATCCGCCCCCGCCAGCGCTGCCTCCCTGGTCCCCATCAGCGACAGCTCGGGCTGGCAACCATAGATACGCTGTGCCTCCTTCATCGCCACCGGATCGAAGGCCTGCACCCGGGCCCCCTCCTGCCAGAGCGCCTCCATCAACACCCGGCTCGGCGCTTCGCGCATGTCATCCGTATTGGGCTTGAAGGCGAGTCCCCAGATGGCGATGGTCTTGCCCGCCAGCGACTCGCCTCGCTCGTGAAAGTGGCAGGCCAGGGTGTCGAAGAGCTTGAACTTCTGCCGCTCGTTGACCCGCTCCACCGCACGAATAAGCGGCGTGTCGTAGTCGAGGGCCGCTGCAGTCGCCAGAAATGCCCTCACATCCTTGGGGAAACAGGATCCGCCATAACCACAACCGGGATAGATAAACTGGTAGCCGATGCGCTGGTCGGCACCAATCCCCTGCCGCACCAGCTCGATATCGGCACCGACCCGCTCGGCCAGCCCGGCCATCTCGTTGATAAAGCTGATCTTGGTGGCCAGCATGCAGTTGGCGGCGTACTTGGTCAGCTCGGCACTGCGAACATCCATAAACAGAATGCGGTCGTGATTGCGATTAAATGGCTCATACAACTCGCGCATCACGGCTCTGGAACGCTCCTTGCCGGTGCCGATAACGATGCGATCCGGGCGCTGGCAATCCCTGACGGCCGCCCCCTCTTTCAGAAATTCCGGATTGGAGACCACATCGAATTCAAACTGCTTGCCAAGTTCGGCCTGCTGCTCCCTGACCCAGTAAAACACCTTGTCTGCCGTACCAACCGGCACGGTGGATTTGTTGATGATGATCACCTCATCTGCACGATGCTGGGCAATCGATCTCGCCACCGCCCTGACGGCGCTCAGATCGGCCGAACCATCCTCATCAGGGGGCGTACCGACGGCGATAAATTGCACGTCACCATGGGTAACCGCCATGGGAATATCCGTGGTGAATGTCAGCGAGCCATTTTGCAATGTCTGGTGTAATAACACATCCAGTCCCGGCTCATATATTGGTAATTCGCCATGGGATAATCTATTTATTTTATCTGCATCGAGATCGATACAAACAACCTGGTGCCCTACATCTGCCAATACAATTGCCTGTACCAGTCCGACATAGCCACTGCCAAACACTGTGATATTCATAACGATTTTTCCATAATGCGTAATGATGGAAACTTTACATCCTTTACTCAATTGCACTACGGGCAATTTGTAACAAGCAATGTCAATTCTGAATGACACCCAACCTGTTGAGCAATAGCAGATGATTTAGATGGCGACAGTCAAAAAAGTGGCTAAACACCAACCTAAAATAAAGCCAAGCGATTTTTTGTTACGAGATATTTCCATATTAAGCCACGCCATCAAAATGGCAGTAATTGTTACCAAGTGTTGCTGTGCGCTTGAATAAAAACTCGTTATTCAGCTACTTTCAAAATATATAGAGCAATCTCGACACTTTCCCCAAGCATATTTCCAGTGAAAATCAGCAATGCAGATTTTCATCGTCATTTTATTTTTTGCGACATTAAGACCGGAGTCGTATGAAAGACTTTCTGCCATTCTCAAAGCCTGCCATGGGCGAGGCCGAGATCCGTGCCGTCAGCGAGGTGTTGCAATCGGGATGGATCACCACGGGCCCGAAAAATCATGAGCTGGAGCAGCGTTTCTGCGAGACCTTTGGCTGCCAGCATGCGGTCGCGCTTTGCTCCGCGACCGCGGGCATGCATGTCACCCTGATGGCGCTGGGGATTGGCCCGGGTGACGAGGTGATCACCCCCTCCCAGACCTGGGTCTCCACCATCAACATCATCACCCTGCTGGGGGCCACCCCGGTCTTTGTCGATGTGGACAGGGATACTCTGATGGTCAGCGCCGACCAGATAGCGCCGCTCATCACCCCCAACACCCGGGCCATCATCCCGGTCCACTACGCAGGAGCACCGGTCGACCTCGACCCCATCCTCGCCCTGGGTCGCCAGCACGATATTCCAGTCATCGAAGATGCCGCCCATGCAGTCGGCACCCGCTATCGCGCGCGCTGGGTCGGGGAAACCGGCACCGCCATCTTCTCTTTCCACGCCATCAAAAATCTTACCTGTGCCGAGGGAGGAATGCTGGTGACCGATGACCAGGCGCTGGCCGACAAGGCTCGCATGCTGAAATTTCACGGCCTGGGAGTCGATGCCTTCGACCGCATGACGCAGGGACGCAAGCCGCAGGCGGAGGTGATCATGCCGGGCTTCAAATACAACCTGGCCGACATCAACGCCGCCATCGCCCTGGTGCAGCTGGCCCGCCTGCCCGAGCTCAATGCCAAGCGGGTCGAACTGGTGTCTCGCTACCATGAACGTCTGGCCAACCTGCCGCTGGCACCGCTGGCCATCCCCACCTACCCCCATCTGCATGCCTGGCACCTCTTCATGGTGCGGGTCGACCCCGAGTAGTGCGGCCTCGATCGCGATCAGCTGATGCAGGCGCTGCAGGAGCGAGGCATCGGCAGTGGCCTGCATTTTCGCGCCGCCCACACCCAGAAGTACTACCGGGAGCGCTATCCGGATCTTTCGCTACCCAACACAGAGTGGAACTCGTCACGGCTCTGCACCCTGCCCCTCTTCCCCGACATGACGCTCTCCGACGTGGATCGGGTTGTGGCAGCCCTGACCGACATACTGGAGTAACAATACGTGAACCATAACGACATCAAACGGGTCTCAGTCATCATCCCCGTCTACAACGAGGAGGCGAGCCTGCCGGAACTGCTGCAACGGGTGACCGACACCTGCGAGCAGCTGAGCCAGGATTACGAAGTGATCCTGATCGACGACGGCAGCAACGACCGATCCGCCACCATCATCAGCGAAGCCGCCAATCGCGAAGGGAGCAAGCTGGTCGCCGTGCTGCTCAACCGCAACTATGGCCAGCATGCCGCCATCATGGCCGGCTTCGAGACGGCAACAGGGGATCTGGTGATCACCCTGGATGCCGATCTGCAGAACCCGCCGGAAGAGATCCCGCGGCTGGTCGCCACCGCCATGGAAGGGTATGACGTGGTCGGCACCATCCGCCGCAACCGGCAGGATTCATGGTTTCGCAAGACAGCCTCACGCTTTATCAACAAGTCGGTACAGCGGGCCACCGGCGTCCAGATGAGCGACTACGGCTGCATGCTGCGTGCCTATCGCCGCCACATCATCGACGCCATGCTCTGCTGTCAGGAGCGCAGCACCTTCATCCCCATCCTGGCCAACAGCTTTGCCCGCCGCACCACAGAGCTGGAGGTGGGCCACGCCGAGCGGGCCCACGGCGAATCCAAATATGGCCTGATGCACCTTATCAACCTGATGTACGACCTGGTCACCTGCATGACCACGGCCCCGCTGCGCCTGCTCAGCATCGTTGGCAGCCTGGTGGCGGGGATCGGCTTCACCTTCTCGATCCTGCTGCTGCTGCTGCGTCTGTTACTGGGCGCCGACTGGGCAGCAGATGGCGTCTTCACCCTGTTTGCCATTCTCTTCACCTTTGTCGGCGTGCAGCTGATCGGGATGGGGCTGCTGGGTGAGTACATAGGCCGCATGTATACCGATGTGCGCGCCCGTCCCCGCTACTTCATTCACCAAGTCGTTCGCTCCACACCGGATGCTTCGCAACAGGAAACTCAATCATGAACGTTGTTGTCTTTGCCTATCACGATATCGGCTGCACCGGTATCGAGTCCCTGCTTCAGGCCGGTTATCAGATCCAGGCGGTCTTCACCCACGCCGATGATCCGGGCGAGAACCGCTTCTTCGGTTCGGTGGCCCAGCTCTGCGCCGAACATGACCTGCCGGTCTACTCTCCCGAAGACGTGAACCACCCGCTCTGGGTCGAGCGTATCCGCGAACTGGCGCCCGAGGCCATCTTCTCCTTCTACTACCGCAACCTGCTCAAGCAGGAACTCCTCGATATCCCGACCATCGGGGCCTTCAATCTGCATGGATCCCTGCTGCCTGCCTATCGTGGCCGGGCGCCCATCAACTGGTGTCTGGTCAACGGCGAGCGCGAAACCGGCATGACCCTGCACCGGATGACAGCCCGTGCCGATGCCGGCGATATCCTTGCCCAGCAGGCAGTAAGCATTGCCCACGATGACACCGCACTGACCCTGCATGGCAAGATGCGCCAGGCAGCCCACGCCCTGCTGGAAGGGGAGCTGGTCAAACTCAAGCGCGGTGACGCCACCTTCACCCCGCAGGACGAGAGCAAGGCAAGCTACTATGGTCGCCGCACCCCGACCGATGGCGAGCTGCGCTGGGATAAGCCCGCCAGGGATCTCTATAACCTGGTACGTGCCGTTACCCAGCCCTACCCGGGGGCCTTCAGCTTCGCCGGTGATCGCAAGCTGACGGTCTGGCAGGCAAAGCCGCTGGCGATCCAGAGCGACCAGCAGCCGGGCACCATTCTCTCCCACGACCCGCTGCAGGTGGCCTGTGGTGAAGGGGTGCTGGAGATCCTGACAGGCCAGGCCGAAGGAGGGCTCTATGTACGCGGCGCCCAACTTGCCCGCGAGCTGGGGCTGATGGAAGGGATGAAGATCGGCGACAAGGCGAGCAAGGCCATGCGCAAGGCACGGCTGACCCGGGTGTTGATCCTCGGCGTCAACGGCTTTATCGGCAACCACCTCACCGAGCGTCTGCTCAAGGATGGCGGCTACGAGGTCTATGGCCTCGATATTGGCTCCAGCGCAGTGGAACGCTTCATCGGCCACCCCCACTTCCACTTCGTGGAGGGGGACATCAGCATCCACACCGAGTGGATCGAGTACCACATCAAGAAGTGCGACGTGATCCTGCCGCTGGTGGCCATCGCCACCCCCATCGAGTACACCCGCAACCCGCTGCGGGTGTTCGAACTCGACTTTGAAGAGAACCTCAAGATCGTCCGCTACTGCGTCAAGTACCACAAGCGCATCATCTTCCCCTCCACCTCCGAGGTGTACGGGATGTGCGACGACCACAGCTTCGACGAAGATGAATCCCGCCTCATCGTCGGCCCCATCAACAAGCAGCGCTGGATCTACTCGGTCTCCAAGCAGCTGCTGGATAGGGTGATCTGGGCCTACGGCAAAAAAGAGGGGCTCAACTTCACACTGTTCCGTCCCTTCAACTGGATGGGCCCACGCCTCGACAGCCTGGACTCTGCCCGCATCGGCAGTTCCCGCGCCATCACCCAACTGATCCTCAATCTGGTGGACGGCACCCCGATCCAGCTGGTGGATGGCGGCGCCCAGAAACGCTGCTTCACCGATATCGAGGATGGCATTGAAGCCCTGTTCCGCATCGTCGAAAACAGGGGCAATCGCTGCAACGGCCAGATCATCAACATCGGCAACCCGGATAACGAGGCGAGCATTCGCGAGATGGGCGAGGTGCTGCTCGCCAAGTTCGAGGCCCACCCGTTGCGCCACCACTTCCCGCCATTTGCCGGCTTCAATCTGGTGGAGAGCAAGTCCTTCTACGGCGACGGCTATCAGGATGTCTCCCACCGCCGCCCGAGCATCCGTAATGCCCGCAAGCTGATCGACTGGGAACCGACCATCGAGATGGAAGAGACCATCGGCAAGACGCTGGACTTCTTCCTGCAGGGGGCGGTCACGACGGGAGTCGAGCATGACTGAAGTGGGTCTGCGGATCGACGTCGATACCTTCAGGGGAACCCGTGACGGGGTTCCCCGCCTGCTGCAACTGCTCGACAAGCATCAGGTGAAGGGGAGTTTCTTCTTCTCGGTCGGTCCGGACAACATGGGGCGCCACCTGTGGCGCCTGCTAAAACCCCGCTTCCTGCTCAAGATGCTGCGTTCCAACGCCGCATCCCTCTATGGGCTCGATATCCTGCTGGCTGGCACCGCCTGGCCCGGCAAGTCCATCGGCAGAGAGCTGGGTTCCCTGATGCGTGACACCGATAAGGCGCACCATGAGGTGGGGCTGCATGCCTGGGATCACCACGGCTGGCAGGCCAATACCGGTCGCTGGGACGAAGCCGAACTGATCCGCCAGACCCGGCTCGGAGTCGATGCCCTGAGCGAGATCCTGGGGCGCGAAGTGGATTGCTCCGCCGCCGCCGGCTGGCGAGCCGATCCCCTCACCACCCAGGCCAAGGAGCAGTTCGGCTTTCGCTACAACAGTGACTGCCGTGGCTGCGGCCTGTTCCGTCCCATTCTGGAGGATGGTCGGCCCGGCACCCCGCAGATCCCGGTCAACCTGCCCACCTTTGACGAGGTGATTGGCAGCCAGGTGACGGCCGAGCGCTTCAACCACTTCCTGCTGGAGCAGCTGACTGCGGCACCGCAACCGGGCCCCCATGTCTACACCATCCACGCCGAGGTGGAGGGGATCGTCATGGCCGAGCAGTTCGATCTCCTGCTCGATGAAGCCAGGTCGCGCGGCATCCACTTCATCCCCCTTGGCAACCTGCTTCCCCCCGACCCAGCCCTCTTGCCGACCAGCCATCTGCTGCGCGGCTCCCTGCCAGGACGCGAAGGGTGGCTCGGTTGCAAGATGACGCCATGAACCCGCTCGCCAGATTGCAACAGAGAATCTCATGAAGATGACCCGATGGGCCCTGCCCCTTTTCTTCCTCGCCTTTTACCTGCTGCCACTCAACCAGCGGATGCTGTGGAGCCCGGACGAAAACCGTTACGCCGAGATCAGCCGGGAGATGATCACCACGGGTGACTGGGTGGTGCCCCACTTCCTTGGCCTGCGCTACTTCGAGAAATCCATCGCCGGTTACTGGTTCAACAGCCTCAGCCAGCTGCTGTTTGGCGAGAGCAACTTTGCGGTCCGCTTCGCCTCGGCCGCAGCCACCGGCCTGAGCGCCCTGCTGATCTTCTGGTTCGCTCTGCAGCTGTGGCAGTGCCGGCGTACAGCGTGGTTCGCCAGCCTGATCTATCTCTCGACCCTGATCGTCTACGGCATCGGCACCTACAGCGTGCTGGATGCCATGGTCACCCTCTGGCTCAATGCCGCCATGGTGAGCTTCTACCTCATCCGGCAAGAAGGGCCGCCCGGTCGCAGAGTGGCAGGCTATCTGCTGTTCGGCCTCGCCTGCGGCATGGGCTTTCTCACCAAAGGCTTTATCGCACTGGCGGTACCCGTGGTAGCCATCATGCCCTACGCCATCTATCAGCGCCGCCTGCGCGAGCTGGTATGTTTCGGGCCGCTGGCCATCCTTAGCGCGGCTCTGCTGGTCGCCCCCTGGGCCATCGCCGTACACCTGCGCGAGCCGGACTACTGGCACTACTTCTTCTGGATTGAGCACATCCAGCGCTTCGCCTCGGAAGATGCGCAGCACAAGGCGCCATTCTGGTACTACCTGCCGATGGGGCTGCTCGGCACCCTGCCCTGGCTCGGCCTGCTGCCGGGGGCACTGAAGCAAGGATGGCAAGCGCGCAAGAACAGCCCGGAAACCCTCTATCTGTTGGCCTGGGTGGTGTTGCCGCTGCTCTTCTTCAGCATTGCCAAAGGCAAGCTGCTCACCTATATCCTGCCCTGTTTCGCCCCGCTGGCCATGCTGATGGCCACCAGCGCCGTGGACAAAATCAAGGAAGGTAAAGAGCGGGCCTTCAAACTCAACGCCTGGCTGAACGGCCTGTTCGGCCTCATCGGACTGGTAGTGCTGACCGTGCTGGCTTTATCCCGCGACCAAGCCATCTACGGTGAAGAGGATCACGGGGCACTGTCGGTGGCCATGGCCATCTTTATCGGCTGGTCCCTGCTCGGACTCATCCAGTTGCAGGCGGTCAGTCGCCGCTGGGTCCTGAGCGCGCTCTGCCCCATGATACTGGCCATCGGCCTGCCCTGGGCGCTGCCGCAATCACTGATCGACTCAAAGCTGCCAGAGCGTTTCATCGAGACCAATCAGGCCGTGCTGCAGGGTTCAGAGACTCTGCTGGCCAGCGATCCGGGACTGGCATCCGCTCTCGCCCGGAGCACACGGCGCGGCGAGATCATGCTGTTCGACGACAAAGGAGAGCTAGCTTACGGCCTGGGCTATCCGGATGCCAAGGGCCGCTATGTTGCCCGTGCAGAGTTCCCGAGATGGTTGGCACAAGCGCGCGAGAAGGGGCAAGTTGCCCTGCTGATGAAGACCGATCACGACGGAGAGACCAGCCCTCTGCCCCCTGCCGACGAGACCCTCGTCAGCCACCGGCTGACCCTGCTCATCTACCATGGAGTACGCTGATGGATATAGTGCTGCTATTACTGGTGTGCCTGCTGACCAGCAGCGGCCAGATGCTGCAAAAGCAGGCCGTTATCTGCTGGCAGCGTAACCCCTGTAACCACCTGCAAAAGCTGCGTTCCCCCTGGCTTGTTGCCAGCGTGGCAGCACTTGGCAGTGGCATGCTGCTCTGGATTTATCTGTTGCAACGACTGCCGCTGAGCATGGCCTACCCCATGCTCAGCATTAATCTGGTGCTGGTGCTGCTCGGCTCACGCCTCTTTTTCCACGAGCCGGTGAGCAGCCACAACTGGCTGGGGGCTGCCACCATCATCGTCGGCGCCCTGCTGCTGGGAGGCCTGCGATGAAGGGCTATCTCTACGTGTTAGGCAGCATAGTGCTGGTGACGGTGGCGCAGCTCTGCATGAAGTGGGGAGCGATCAGCCTCCCTGCATGGCAGGCCGATCCCGCCGTGATGCTGGCTCACCCCCTGCCACTCCTCACCATCGTCATCGGCATCCTCTGCTACGGGCTATCGCTGCTCTGCTGGCTGGCCGCGCTGCACTCCACACCGCTCAATATCGCCTACCCACTGCTCAGCACCAGTTACGGGCTGGTCTATCTGCTGGCGGTGAGCATGCCGGTCTTTGCCGAACCGCTGGTGGCAAGCAAGGCGGCAGGTGTTGCGCTTATCTTCTTCGGCGCCGTGCTGGTCGGCAGCAAACCGGCGACAGGCAAGCCGGAGCGGCAAGATCCCCCTGCCAATCCCTGAGGCAGCTTTAAACAAAAAGAAGAGGCGGCCCCCTGTGCCGCCTCTTCTCATTTTCCGCCTGACCAGCGCCTGTTACTTCGCGACGTTGCCCGCCACGTTCAGGGCATCCCAAGTGCGGGAGAAGGGCGGCGCGTAGGCAAAGTCCAGCATGCCGAGCTGCTCGGTGGTCACCCCCATGGTGATGGCCACCGCCAGAGCGTCAATGCGGTGTACCGCCCCCTTGCGACCGAGGATCTGGCCGCCCAGCAGCCGCTTGCTGCCCGCCTCGTAGACCAGCTTGACGTGAATGTCGGACTGACCCGGGCAGTAGTTGGTGTGGCACTTGTCCTTGATCACCACGGTGCGATAGTCGATGCCCATCGCCTTGGCTTCCTGCTCGGAGAGGCCGGTACGGCCCGCCTCCAGCCCCAACACCTTGAGCGCCGCAGAACCGAGGGTACCCGGGAACTCCTGCTCGGCCCCGGCCAGGTTCTCACCCACCATACGACCCAGCTTGTTGGCGATGGTGGCGAGCGGCACATAGACCTGCTGCTGCTTCACGCTGTGCCAGACGCTGGCACAGTCACCGGCCGACCAGACATTGGCCAGCGAGCTGCGTCCCTGACGATCCACCTTGATGGCGCCGTTGCCGAGCCGCTCGATACCGGTATCGGCCAGAAACTCGGTGTTGGGCTTGACCCCGGTGCAGACCACCACGATATCGGCCTCGTACTCACCCTGGCTGGTGCGCACGCCGGTCACCCGGCCATCCCCCAGCAGCGCTTCAACTCGCTCACCCAGATGGAGAGAGACCCCCTGCTCGCGCAGTTCGGTTTCGATGTGCTGGGTGATCTCGCCATCAAACGCGTCGGGGATGACCCGATCCGCCAGTTCGATGAGACGCACCTCTTTGCCTTGATGGACCAGCGCCTCGACCACCTCCAGCCCGATAAAGCCGGAGCCGATCACCACGGCGCGGCGATTGTTCTTGTCTTGTACCGCAGCCTTCAGCGCCAGTCCGTCGGCCATCCGGCGCAGACCGAATACCCCTTGCTGCTGCAAACCGGGGATGGGGGGCATCACTTCACGGGCTCCGGTGGCGATCATCAGCCGATCGTAGCGATCGGTGAAGGTGTCGCCGTTGTGCTCCACCTGCAGGGTCTGGGCAGTTGCGTCAACGCTCAATACCCGATGGCCAATCTTGACCTCGATCCCCTTGGCGGCGAACTGCTCGGGGGTGAACTCGGCCATGTAACCGGGCTCCTGAAACTCGTCACCGACGAAGTAGGGCAGGCCGCAGGCACCGAAAGAGATCACCTCGGAGGCCTCATACACCACGATTTCGGCATCGATGGCCAGACGGCGTGCCTTGGCGGCCGCGCTCATACCGGCGGCTTCGCCACCGATGATCAGAATTCTCATAGTTTTTCCTCTCAATGGCGCAGGGAGGGCATGCCCTCCCTGCGGTCTATGACGGGAAAGAGTCGCCCCTTCCCACGTCCAGATCAACCGACAGCAAATCAGACGGTGGACTCTTCGCCGTCCAGACTCACTTCGTGATCGCTGTTGAACACATGCATGTCAGTCTCGCCCATCAGGCGGCTGGTCACCGTCCCTGCGGTGATGGAGCCGGAGACGTTGAGCGCGGTACGACCCATGTCGATCAGCGGCTCGATGGAGATGAGCAGCCCGGCCAGCGCCACCGGGAAGTCCAGCGCAGAGAGCACGATCAGCGCGGCAAAAGTGGCGCCACCACCAATCCCGGCCACCCCGAAGGAGCTGACGGTGATGATGGCGATCAGGGTCATGATAAAGCCGGGATCCATCGGGTTGACCCCGATGGTCGGGGCAATCATCACGGCCAGCATGGCCGGATAGATACCGGCACAGCCGTTCTGGCCGATGGTGGAACCGAAGGAGGCGGCGAAGTTGGCGATCCCCTCTGGAATACCCAGCGACTTGGTCTGGGTCTGCACGTTCATCGGGATGGAGCCCGCACTGGTGCGCGAGGTGAAGGCAAACGCCAGCACCGGAGTGATCTTCTTGAGGAAGCGCAGCGGGTTGATGCCGACCATGCTCACCAGCAGCAGGTGCACGACAAACATGATGGCGATGGCGCCGTAAGAGGCCATCACAAAGCTGAGCAGGTTGAGAATATCTGCATAGTTGGAGCCGGAGACCACCTTGGTCATCAGCGCCAGTACGCCAAACGGGGTCAGGCGCAGCACCAGAGTCACCATTCGCATTACGATGGCATGAGCCACGGCCACGAAGTGGCTGAAGCTGGCGAATATCTCCGGCTTCTTGCGGGCGATGCCGGTAGCGGAGAGGCCGATGAAGATGGAGAAGATCACCACAGCGATGGTGGAGGTCTTGCGCGCCCCGGTCATGTCGAGGAAGGGGTTGGCGGGAATGAACTCCAGCATCATCTTGGCGAACGACATGCTCTCGACGCTGCCGAGGGTGGTCTGCAGCGCGGCGCCACGAGCGCTCTCGGCGGCCCCGGAGGTGAGCCCTTCAGCAGTCAGGCCAAACAGGTTGGACATCAGGATGCCCGCCCCGGCGGCGATGGCGGTGGTGAAGATCAGCACGCCTATGGTCATGGCACTGATCTTGCCCAGCGCGGTGCCGCCATTGAGCTTCAAGATAGCGCTGATGATGGAGACCATGATGAGCGGGATGATGATCATCTGCAGCAGCTTCACATAGCCGCTACCCACGATATCCAGATAGTCGATGGTCTGAACAATGACGGGCGAACCTGCACCGTAAAGCAGTTGCAACGCGGCGCCGAACAGAATACCGAGCCCCAGACCGGCAAATACCCGGCGGGTGAAGCTCACATGTTTTTCCTGTAACCGGTAGAGAAAGAACAGCAAGATGGCGGCGATGGCCAGATTGCCGATAACGCTAAATGTCATGGTATGACTCCCCAAAAAGCGGGCTTGGGCCCGAGAAACAAGAGCAAGCGCCATGCTTGCCCTGGCAACCGTGTCAGACGGTCTGCGCCGTCGTGACAAGAACAAGGGGGTCTATCGCCCCCTTGTCACAGATTCACTGCTTCTGCTGTTTCGCTCGCATGATGTTGATGATTTCGATGTCGGTATCCAGCATCCCCTCTTTGGAGAGACGGCCCAGATTGGCGATTGTCTGGTCCACATCGTCGGAAACGATCCCCTCGCTCTGGGGGACATGCAGGTTGTTGATAGCCATCAGCGAAGACTTAACCGCCGCTGAGGTGGAGGTGGAGACCTTCATGGAGCAGGCGCTGCCCGCGCCGTCGCAGATGATGCCGGAGACATCGCCAATCATGTTGTTGATGCAGTGGCTGATCTGCTGATACTGGCCGCCCAGCAGCCAGGTGATGGCGGCACCGGCCCCCATGGCGGCGGTACTGGCGGCGCAGAGGGCCGACAGCTTGTTCTGATAGGTCTTGATGTAGATGGCCACCAGATGGCTCATCACCAGTGCCCGGGTCAGCTGCTCGTCGCTCGCCTTGAGGAAGCGGGCAGCCGCGACCACCGGCATGGTGGCGGCAATGCCCTGATTGCCGGAACCGGAGTTGGACATGGCGGGCAGCATGGCACCATCCATCCGCGCATCGGAGGCAGCGGAGGAGAGGCGCATCGCCAGGGTCATCAGGTCATCGGAGAGCAGCTTGCGCTCCACCTGCTCGGTGAGGATCTTGCCGATCTTCAGGCCGTAACCCTGCAACCCTTCGTCCGCCAGCGCCTGATTCATGGTGGCGGCCTCGCGGATAAAGTCGATCTCCGCCAGCGGCACTTCCAATGCAAAATCGACGATCTCCCGCAGGGTCATGGCCGGTTTGGCGGATTTGGCTGGCTGGATCTGCACGCCGGGGGCACTGGCCTGCTCCATCAGAACCTCGCCATCCTTCTCCATCAGGATGATGCGAGTGTGGTCGGTACAGATCACCACCCGGGCACTGTGCCCTTCAACTTCGGCCAGCACCTCGGCGTAGAGCACGTCCGGCACATCCTTCACATCCACCTTGATGACCGGCAGCAACGTCTTGGCCGCTTCCACCTGTTCTGGTGTAAGGGTCTTGAGCACCTCCAGCCCGGCATCGGGGTTGCCCCCTGTGATGCCGACCGCAGCGGCCACCGGCAGACCGATCATGCCGGTGCCCGGCACCCCGACGCCCATGCCGTTCTTGAACAGATTGCCACTGACCCAGACGCTGATGCGGGTCGGGGTCTCCCCCAGCAGCTTGCGGCAGTTGGCCGCTGCCAGCGCCACCGACATCGGCTCGGTACAGCCCAGGGCCGGCACCACTTCACGCTTGAGCAGGGTAATAAAGTCGGTCCATTGTGGTTTCATCTGTGCATTCTCATCTTGGTGGCGCAATGCCTGTCATCGCCACAGGCAACAGCATGGCAAAAAAGGGTGACACGGGATCAACATCAAGCAGGAGCGCGTCGCCAAGGCGTCGCGAGAGAGGTGGCCGTCTGATGACTGCCCCATGCAAATCAACTTAATTTGATTCTAATATCAATAAAATCAAATTAAGTTGCGCAACATCGCTTTTTTAGCGCCATTATGCCCGTCTTTTAACAAAGCGCGACAATTTGTGATGCAACGCACAGACGATGGAGTCACCTAGAGATGATAGCGGGCCAGCAGCTGCTGGTAGGCCGGGGTCTGCTTGAACTGTTTCAAGGCGGCCGAGAAGCGCCTCGCCAACTGGTCATGGCCGGGCTTGTGGGTAAATCCGAGAAAGTTGCGGTTATCGTCGGTCAGCAGGCGGCGACCATTGACCACCTGATCCTGCAGCCCCTGGGTACGCAGCAGATAACGACCAACTTGTTCATTGAGCACGACACCATCCAGTCGGCCGGCCATCATCAGATGCAACTGCTTGACCATCTTGCCATCGCCCGTCATGGCGACCCTGATCACCCCTTCATCGGCCAGAAAATCGGGGCTGTAGGCATAGTCGGCCTGAATGCCGATCCGCAACCCCTTGAGGTCGGATAATTGCTCGAATTTCACCGGACGATCCACCGGATAGAAGAGCACTTCGCCACTACGAGAGAGCGGCTCTTCGGGATAGTGGAGCCACTCTTGGCGATCCTTGTTATAGAAGACGTCGAGTACCGCATCCCCCTGCCCGAGGCGGGCCTGTTGCAACACCCGCTTCCATGGCAGCACCTTCACCTCGGTGCGATAGCCGAGCTGCTGCAGCACGGTGCGAGCCAGCTCGAGATCTGCGCCCACCAGCTCCCCCTTGTCGCTGTGCATCACATAGGGGGGCCACAGTTCTGTCAATATGGTCAGGGTCGGCTTGTCATGAGCCATAGCCATGCCACCGACGAGAAGAGATGCCAGCAGCCAGCCGTACAACCCGATCCTTCGCCAACCCTGACACCACATCATGGAGATCCCTCATGGTCCGTATGGATTGAGGATATACAAGGGATGAGCAATAAAAAAGGAGGCCGAAGCCTCCTTGCTATTCACTCTCTGAATGGCACTTACAGTGCTTTCAGGATTGCCTCGACGCTGGCCTTGGCATCGCCAAACAGCATCTGGGTATTTTCCTTGAAGAACAGCGGGTTCTGGACACCGGCGTAGCCAGTGTTCATGGAACGCTTGAAGCCGATGACGTTCTGCGCTTTCCACACTTCCAGCACCGGCATACCGGCGATCGGGCTGCCCGGATCTTCCATCGCAGCCGGGTTGACGGTGTCGTTGGCACCGATCACCAGCACGGTATCGGTATCGGCGAAGTCGTCGTTGATCTCGTCCATTTCCAGCACGATGTCATACGGGACCTTCGCTTCCGCCAGCAGCACGTTCATGTGGCCAGGCAGACGACCGGCAACCGGGTGGATACCGAAGCGCACCTTGACGCCGCGGTCACGCAGCTTCTGGGTGATCTCGGCAACCGGATACTGGGCTTGCGCCACCGCCATACCGTAGCCCGGGGTGATGATGACGGAGCTGGAGTTCTTCAGCAGGTCAGCCACTTCCTCGGCGCTGGTTTCGCGGTATTCGCCCATCTCCTGATCAGCCGTGGAGGCCACGCCGTCGGAGCCGAAGCCACCGGCGATCACGGAGATGAAGGAGCGGTTCATCGCCTTACACATGATGTAGGAGAGGATCGCACCGGAGGAACCCACCAGAGCGCCGGTGACGATCAGCAGGTCGTTGGAGAGCATGAAGCCCGCCGCCGCTGCCGCCCAACCGGAGTAGGAGTTCAGCATGGAGACCACCACCGGCATGTCTGCGCCACCGATGGAGGCAACCAGGTGCCAGCCGAAGGCGAAGGCGATCAGGGTCATCACCAGCAGGGCGAAGGTAGAGCCGCCCGCGTTGACGAAGTAGACCATCAGCGCCAGAGAAGCGACCACTGCCAGCAGGTTCAGCTTGTGGCGGTGCGGCAGCATCAGCGGCTTGGAGGAGATCAGACCACGCAGTTTGCCGAAGGCAACCACGGAACCGGTAAAGGTTACGGCACCGATGAAGACGCCCAGGAAGATCTCGACCAGATGGATGTTCAGCATGGCGCCGGTCAGGTGCTCGACCTGGGCAACGCTGTTGGCCTGCTCGAACGCCGCACGGGCGGCTGCCAGGGTGGCATCCAGGTTGGAACCGACGGAGACGACCACCTCAGCAGGGGCAGAGGGGTGCAGATCGATGAAGCTGTTGAAGCCCACCAGTACTGCCGCCATACCCACGAAGCTGTGCAGCACGGCCACCAGCTCGGGCATCTCGGTCATCTCGACCTTGAGCGCCAGACGCACGCCGATGGCACCGCCAATCACCATGGCCAGGATGATCCAGTGAACACCACTGGTCTCCGGGTTGAATACGGTAGCGAGCAGGGCGATAGCCATACCCGCGATACCGAACAGGTTGCCATGCTTGGCCGTTTCTTGCTTCGACAGTCCCGCGAGACTGAGGATGAAGAGCACGGCGGCAACGATATAGGATGCTGTTACCAGTCCTTGAGACACGTTAAACCCCCTTAATCCTTACGGAACATCTTCAGCATGCGCTGAGTGACGGTGAAGCCGCCGAAGATGTTGATACTGGCAATCAGCACGGCGATGAACGCCAGCGCGGTGACCAGGGTCGACCCTTGCCCGATCTGCAGCAGGGCACCGACCACGATAATGCCGGAGATGGCATTGGTGACCGACATCAGCGGCGTGTGCAGGGCGTGAGAGACGTTCCACACCACGTAGTAACCGACCACACAGGCCAAGATGAATACGGTGAAGTGGGAGAGGAAGGCTGCCGGGGCAACGGAGGCGATCCAGCCGAAGGCGGCGATGCCGAGGGCACCGAACACGAACTTCTTGTTGGAAGGCTTGGCCTCTTCCTTCTTGGCGGCCGGTTTGGCGGCGGCCGGTTTCTGCGGAGCGGCAGAGACGGAGATGGCGGGCGGCGGGAAGGTCACTTCACCGGCCTGGATCACCGTCATGTTGCGCTGAACCACGTCTTCGAAGTCGATGGCAACGTTGCCGTCCTTCTCCTTGCACATCAGCTTCATCAGGTTGACCAGGTTGGTACCGTAGAGCTGGGAGGATTGGGCAGGCAGACGGCCCGGCAGATCGGTGTAACCGATCACCTTGACGCCGTTGGCGGTGAGATGCAGTTCGCCCGGCACTGTGTATTCACAGTTGCCGCCAGCCTGAGCGGCCATGTCCACGATGACGGAGCCCGGCTTCATGCTGTCGACCATCTCTTTGGTGATCAGCTTGGGAGCCGGCTTGCCCGGGATCAGGGCGGTGGTGATGATGATATCCACCTCTTTGGCCTGCTGGGCGAACAGCTCCATCTCGGCCTTGATGAACTCATCGGACATGACTTTGGCGTAACCATCGCTGGATGCACCGTCTTCGCCACCGAAGTCCAGCTTGAGGAATTCCCCACCCATGGATTCGATCTGCTCGGCCACTTCCAGACGGGTATCGAACGCACGCACGATGGCACCGAGGGAACCGGCCGTACCGATGGCGGCCAGACCGGCTACGCCGGCACCGATCACCAGTACCTTGGCAGGCGGCACTTTACCGGCTGCGGTGATTTGACCGGTGAAGAAGCGACCGAACTGGTGCGCAGCTTCAACAACGGCACGATAGCCACCGATGTTGGCCATGGAGGAGAGGGCATCGAGGGACTGGGCACGGGAGATCCGCGGCACCATATCCATCGCCATCACATTGATGTTGCGCTCGGACAGCTTCTTGACCAGCTCAGGGTTCTGGGCAGGCCAGATGAAGCTCACCAGAGTGGCGCCATCTTTAATTTGTGCGATCTCGGCATCGGTCGGCGCATTGACCTTGAAGATAAGGTCGGCTTGCCAGACATTCGGCACCACGCTGGCACCGGCAGCCTCGAAGGCGGCATCATCGAAGCTGGCCGACAGGCCTGCGCCGGTCTCGATGGCGACCTCGAAGCCGAGCTTTTTCAGCTGCTCGACGGTAGCCGGGGTCGCTGCGACCCGGGTCTCACCGACGAGACTCTCTCTCGGTATTCCAATCTGCATGACTATTCCCTGATGGTTAATAAACAATCGCTGCCCAGTGTCTCACTTCTGACGAAACAAGACATGACCAAAGTGCAGGTCCAGGGCTCTTTGTTATGAAAATCAGTAGGCTTTACCTCAACCTCCTGTCATGGTCAGGCCCCCGCTTTTCAGGCGCGAAGGTGATTAGTATCAAATTTTGGAGTTTTATTACAACCGCAGTCCCGACGGCACTCGTACAGAATTCAGCCCATCCCTGGCTACGATTAAAAAAAACAAACCAAATTAGAGGCTTATACCAGTAAAAACGGCTGAAAAAAGTGATCCAACCAGTCAAAAAAAATGTTTTACCGGCCCTCTATCTTAGCGTTTTTTGTTCTTACGAAATCCGCTTTCGTCTCACTTCTCGCAGCGAAACGCCGAAAAAGTAACATTTTCCCAACAAAAGCGGGGCCACTCAGCCGCCAGAAGGCGGGAGAGGGCCCCGGCAATTCAATCGTTTCGCCCGTTTGGCACCGATTGGCGGCCCTTACCAGGCCGCTTCATAAATATGCTGGCTCTGCACCAGATCGATGTCGCCGTGCTCGCCCAGACGGGTCATACCGTGCTCACCCAGCTTGCCGATCAGGGTGTCGATACCCAGATCTTTCAGACCGTAGTCGCGCAGTCGGGTCTTGACCCCCATCCGCTCGAAGAAGTCGCGGGTCGCGGCGATGGCATCGTCGATGCGCTCCGCTTCGCTGCCGCTGTTCAGACCCCACACCCGCTCTGCGTATTGCAGCAGCTTGGCATGTTTCTGTTTGCGCTTGGCCTGCAGCAGGGCAGGCAGCACCACCGCCAGAGTCTGGGCGTGGTCGAGGCCGTGCAGGGCAGTCAGCTCGTGACCCAGCATGTGGGTGGCCCAATCCTGCGGCACACCGGCACCGATCAGGCCGTTCAACGCCATGGTGGCGCTCCACATGATGTTGGCGCGCACCTCGTAGTTGTGCGGCTCGGCCAGCGCCTTGGGGCCCTCTTCGATCAGGGTCAGCAGCAAGCCTTCAGCGAAGCGATCCTGCACCTTGGCGTTGACCGGATAGGTGAGGTACTGCTCCACGATGTGGACGAACGCATCCACTACCCCGTTCGCCACCTGACGCTCGGGCAGGGTGTAGGTGAGCACCGGATCCAGCACGGCGAAACGCGGCATCACGAACGGCGAGAAGAAGTGCACCTTGTCGCCACTGCTGCGACGGGTGATGACGGCGCCCATATTCATTTCGGAACCGGTCGCTGGCAGGGTCAGCACGGAACCGAGCGGAATGGCGGAACGCACTTCGCTGCCGACGGTCTCGAGAATGTGCCAGGGATCCTTGGCCAAATCGTAGTGCGCAGCAGCGGCGATAAACTTGGTGCCATCGAGCACGGAGCCACCGCCAACGGCGAGCAGGAAGTCGACCCGCTCGGCACGGGCCAGCTCCACGGCGCCCATCAGGGTCTCGTAGGCCGGGTTCGGCTCGATGCCGCCAAATTCAAACAGGGTCATACCGGCCAGCTCGTTGCGGATCTGTTCCAGCAGGCCGCTGCGCACCACGCTGCCGCCACCGTAGGTGATCATGACGCGGGCATCGCTCGGAAGCTGCTCGCGCAGCTGGGCGATCTGCCCTTGGCCGAACAGGATTTTGGTCGGGGTATGGAGAGTAAAGTTGTTCATCGACATTGCCTTCTTCTGATAGTCAGGGCGGCCTGGCCGCGAAATCGTGATTGCATTTTTCTCCAGAACCACCCTACCATCAAGACAACATCCTGCTTGATTCTTGCCTATTTCTACAAAGCAGCGAAAACCGGAACTATCGAATCAAAGAGCGCCATGCAAAACCGTTACAGCGACCTCGCCGCCAGATTGACCCGCCACGTCACCGCCCCCGGCATCACCCCATCACCGGTGAAACAGGTCAACCTCATCTATACCACCGAGCACCATGGCCGCACCCCGGTGCTCTACCAACCGCGGATGATCGTGATCCTGCAGGGACACAAGGTGGGTTATCTGGCGGATCAGGTGTTTCGCTACGACCCCAACCACTATCTGCTGATGACCCTGCCACTCCCCTGCGAGTGCGAGTGCTTCGCCTCCCCCGAGCAGCCGCTTATCGGGTTTACCATCGAGATCGATCTGGTCACCCTGCAAGAGCTGCTGCTGGAGCTGGGCGATGCCTTGCCCGCCCCCGCGCCACAAAAGAGCGGCGTCCACTCGGTCCCCCTGTCGGAAACCATGTTCTGCGCCGCCGAGCGACTGATCGAGCTGATGGACAACCCGCTGCACGCCAGGGTGCTGGGACCGCAGACGGTGCGGGAGATGCTGTTTCACGCCCTCACCGAGGGGGGCGGCCCGGCGCTGCAGGCGCTCGCCAATCGCCACAACCATGTGGGCCAGATCGCCCGGGTGCTGCGTATGATAGAGTCCCGTTATGCCGACAACCTCACCATGGAGGAGCTGGCGCGGGAGGTGAACATGAGCGTCTCCGCCTTTCACCACCACTTCAAGGCGGTCACTGCCACCTCGCCGCTGCAGTACATCAAGTCGTTTCGCCTGCACAAGGCGCGGATGATGATGCTGCACGACGGTATCAAGGCGGGTACCGCGGCGGCCAGAGTCGGTTACGAGAGCAACTCCCAGTTCAGTCGGGAGTACAAGCGCTTCTTCGGCAGCACGCCGACGGATCAGGCCTCCCGCTTCCGGGATGGCCAGCTGCGCATCATCGAGGGATAACAACAGAGGGATTACTTATGCGTTCACTGCTTTGCCTGTTCACCGCTTTGCTGCTGACAGCCTGTACCGGGATTGCCGATGGCATCCGCCCCGTTACCGGCTTCCAGCTCGATCGTTATCTCGGTACCTGGTACGAAATCGCCCGCCTCGACCACAGCTTCGAGCGGGGGCTGGAGCAGGTGAGCGCCACCTACAGCCTGCGGGACGATGGCGGCGTCAAGGTGCTCAACCGCGGCAAGCAGAGCGATGGCAGCTGGCGCGAAGCCGAGGGCAAGGCCTACTTCGTCGGCAACCCGGACGAGGCGCGGCTCAAGGTGAGCTTCTTCGGCCCCTTCTACGGCGGCTACAACGTCATCGAGCTTGATCCCGATTACCAGCTCTCGCTGGTGACCAGCTACAACCACGACTACCTCTGGATCCTCTCCCGCTCACCCAACCCACCCAAGGCGAAGGTGGATGCGCTGATCGCCAAGGCGAAATCGCTGGGCTTTGCCACCGACCAGCTGATTTGGGTCAAGCAGACCCCCTGAGACAGCACCGGTGGCGATGCCGTCGCCACCGGTTCTCTCCGCCTCTCCCTTTCACTTTCCTCACCCCAGCTCCGCACAACCACAGTCATACCCAGCCATTCGCTGACGGTTGCCAGATAGACATTGCGCAACAATCCCCATCACCCACCAACGGAAGAGAATAGCGATCATATTGTCAGCCCAATATTGTCGCCAGGCACCCCAAAATAATCTGAATGACTGATTAGGGGGCAAAAAATAGCCTGGACGGTGCAGGACTCACCATTTACCAGCGAACAATAAACCGGCAAAAACCCCCAATAGAAAACCAATCGAATCCCTTTTTGGGGATTTTTTGTTGCCATCGCAGTAACCAGATGATAAACAGCTCGGCCACCCCAAAATGCATATAAATATTCACTTTAACGAGGTGATTAATTGGAATTTATTAAATTAAGCGGAATTCTTATTATTTTATTGGGATTTTATTTCAAACTCGACACTCTGGCCGTCGTACTGGTGGCCGCCGTCACCACGGCGCTGGTCTCCGGTCTCTCCATGACCGATTGCCTCTCCCTGCTGGGGGAAGCCTTCGTCTCCAACCGCATGGTGACACTGTTTCTGCTGACCCTGCCGATGATCGGCATCTGTGAACGCTACGGCCTCAAACAGCAGGCGGTCACCCTGATCGAACGGATCAAGAAGCTCACCCCGGGCAAGTTCATGACCCTCTATATGTTTATCCGCGAACTGGCCGGTCTCTTCTCGGTGCGGGTTCAGGGTCACACCCAATTTATTCGTCCGCTGGTCAACCCCATGACTCAGGCAGCCGCCACCAAGGTGCACGGCAAATTAAGCGAAGAGGACGAGGAATATATCAAGGCGCGGGTTTCCGCCACCGAAAACTACGGCAACTTCTTTGCCCAGAATACCTTCGTCGCCTCAGCCGGGGTATTGCTGATCGTCGGCACATTTGAATCTCTTGGATATAGCGTCTCTGCCGTCGATATTGCCAAGGCATCCATGCCGATCGCCATTATCGCCCTGCTGATGGTGGCTATTTCCAATATGTGGTTTGACCGTCAGATGGCCAAGACATATACCGTGAGCAGCGACAAGGAGGGGCAACAATAATGGCGACCCTCATCCCCAACATGCTCGAATTCTTTTATGTGCTGATCGGCGTCATCCTGTTCAGCAGCGCCTGGCGCGTCCTGCGTGACCCCAGCCACCCGGCCAAAATCGGTACCGCCCTGTTCTGGACCATTCTGGGTGTACTGTTTGCCTTCGGCAGCTATATCCCCAATGTCATCAATGGCGTGCTGATCCTCGCCATGGGGGTCATCACCCTGCTCAAGCAGGTGAAGATCGGCAAGCTGGAGCAGGCGAGCGAGGAGGAGTCCCAGCGCCACGCCAGCCGCATCGGCAACCGGATCTTCCTCCCCTGCATCCTGCTGGCCGTGCTGGCGGTGGTGATCGCCCAGTTCACCCCCCTTGGCGGTCAGGTCGGTATCGGTCTGGCGGCGGTCATCGCCTTCGTCATCACGGTACTGCTGACTCGTGCCACCCCCTCTACCGTAGTGGGTGACTCCGACCGGATGATCCAGCAGGTCGGCATTACCGGCATTCTGCCGCAACTGCTGGCCGCGCTCGGGGTGATCTTCAACAAATCCGGCGTGGGCGATGTCATCTCCCACGGGATCTCCGCCGTGGTGCCGGTCGGCAGCCCCTTCGTCGGGGTGGTGGCCTACTGCCTCGGCATGATGGTCTTCACCATGATCATGGGCAACGCCTATGCTGCCTTCACCGTCATCACCGCCGGCATCGGCATCCCCTTCGTCATCGCCCAGGGCGGTGACCCGGTGGTGGCCGGTGCGCTGGCGATGACCGCCGGCTTCTGCGGCACCCTGATGACCCCCATGGCCGCCAACTTCAACGCCCTGCCCGCCGCCCTGCTGGAGATGAAGGATCTCAACAAGGTGATCAAGGTGCAGGTACCGATGGCGCTGACGCTGGTGCTGATCCATATCGCACTCATGTATTTCTGGGCATTCTGACCATTCGGGAGAAGATGATGAAAGTACTGATTACCGGTTTTGACCCCTTCGGCGGCGAGCCCATCAACCCGGCATGGGAGGCGGTCAAACGCCTGCCAGAGACAATTCTGGACGCCACCGTGATCAAGGCGCAGATCCCCACCGTATTCGGCAAGTCAGCCACCCTGCTGGCGGAGCTGATGCGCCAGCACCAGCCTGACGTAGTGATCAACGTCGGTCAGGCAGGCGGCCGCTTCGCCATTACCCCGGAGCGCGTCGCCATCAACATCGACGATGCCCGCATCCCCGACAACGAGCAGCAGCAGCCCATCGACGAAGTGATTCAGGCCGATGGCGCACCGGCCTACTTCTCCCGTCTGCCCCTCAAGGGGATGGCGCAGCGCATCAAGGAGAACGGTATTCCGGCGGCGGTCTCCAACACCGCCGGTACCTTCGTCTGCAACCACATCATGTATCAGCTGCACTACCTGATTGAGAAAGAGTTCCCGGCGGTGCGTGGCGGCTTTATCCACGTTCCCTACATCACCGAGCAGGTAGCGGACAAGGTGAACCAGCCCTGCCTCGCCATGAGCGAGATTACCCGCGCGCTGGCGCTGGCCATCGAGGCGGTGGTGCTGCAGCAGGATGGCGATATCAAGGTCGTGGGCGGCGAGATCTCATGAGCCTTTGCCAGCCACGCCCGCTGTTCGTCTACGGCAGCCTGATGGACGGGCTGTTCAACTACCGCCGCTATCTGGCTCACCACGTGAGCCAGACGCCGCGACGCGCCCGGGTGCGCGGTGCCCTCTATCACCTGCAGCACAAGGGCTATCCGGCCCTGCTGCAGGGGGATGACTGGGTCTATGGCGAGCTGTTTGTGCTGGACGACTTCCCTGCCGCCATCGCGGCGCTCGACGAGATGGAGAACTTCCACGGCGAGGATGATCCCCAGAGCGAATATCTGCGCCAGCTCATCGAGGTGGAGATCTTCGACCCGGTGCAGGGGCGTTATGTCGGCCAGCAGCAGGCCTACCACTACCGCTACGTGGTGCAGCACGATCCCAAATGGCAGCAGGGCAAGCACTACCTGCCCGACGGCAACTGGCGCGCCTTCCATCTGGCGCAGCTGGAGAGCGCAGCCTGACGGTCAGCGACAATAACAAAGGGCAGCCCGCGGGCTGCCCTTTCTGTTGCTGGCGTGGCGGGATGTTAAAGCCGGAAGCGGCCGATCTCCTGCTCCAGCCGCTCGGTCAACGACTTGAGTTCGGCCGCCTGCGCCGCCTCGCTGCCCGCCTGCTCGGCCAGCTCTTGTGAGACGTGGCGGATATTCTCGGTATTGCGGCTGATCTCGCCGGTCACCGAAGTCTGCTCCTCGGCCGCTGCGGCGATCTGGGTCGCCATGTCGCTGATGGAGCCGATCGCCTCGTTGATCCGGGCAAGGCTCTGGTTGGCCGCTTCCGCATCCTCGACGCTGGTACCCGCCAGCTGACGGCTGGTCTCCATGCCACCCACGGCGCGACGGGTGGTCTGCTGCAGGGTCTCGATCATCTGCTGGATCTCGTCGGTGGAGTCGTGGGTGCGGCGTGACAGCACCCGCACCTCGTCCGCGACTACCGCAAAACCGCGGCCCTGCTCACCGGCCCGGGCCGCCTCGATGGCGGCGTTGAGCGCCAGCAGGTTGGTCTGCTCGGCGATGCCGCTGATGGTCGCCAGAATGCCGCTGATCTTCTGGGCATGGCTGTCGAGCTCGTTGATGATCTGGCTGGCATCGGCCACTTCGTCCGCCAGACCGGTAATGCTGCGCTGACTCTGGCCAACCTGGGATTGACCGGCGACCGCCAGTGCAACCGCATCGGTGGCGGTAGTGGCGGCAAACTCGGCGTTACCGGCGATCTCCTGGGTAGCGGAGGCCATCTCGGTCACCGCGGTCGCCACCATCACGATCTCGTCCTGCTGCTGGCGCACCCGCTGGCTGCGGGCCTGCGCCCCGGCCGCCTGTGCGCGGGACTGTGCCGCCAGCTCGACGGTCACATCCCGCAACCGGCTGACGATGCCGTGCAGCCGCGCCACAAACTGGTTGAAATTCTGTGCCAGCTGGCCCACCTCATCCTTGCTGTGGGTGTTGATGTGAACGGTGAGATCCCCCTCGCCGTGGGCAATGTCGTGCAGGGCGTGCGCGACCCGACCGAGATCGGCGAACAGGTATTTGAAGGTGGCAGTGAGCAGAGCGCTGAATACCAGCATCAGCACCAGAGTCAGCCCCACCAGCTCCCACAGCAGGCTGCTGAGCGGCGCCTCCAGCACATCGCGATACATCACCATGGCCAGCAGCCAGTCGGTGCCCGGCACCGGTTGTACCGCCAGAAGCACATCCCGCCCGTCGAGGGTGGCGGCGTGCAGCTCGCTGTTTTCGCGACCCCACTGCTGGAAGGTGGCGGCAGAGAGTCCCGGCGCCAGCTCGGCGATGGGCTTGAGTGCCAGATCCTTCTGCGGATGGCCGACGATGAGGCCGCTGCTGTCGAGCAGCATGGCGTAGCCCTCACCCTGCACCTTCATCGCCAGTACTTCGTCGATCAGCTTGTCGAGCGCCAGGTTGGCCCCCACGGCGCCGACCAGCTCCCCCTGATGGCGCACCGGCTCGGAGAGAGTAACCACCAGCTTCTGCATGGTGACGCTGACATAGGGGGCTGTGACGATCAGCTGCCCCGCCTTCACCGCATCCTGATACCAGGGGCGCTCGCGCGGGTCATAGTTGCCGGTGTTGAGGGAGGGATCCTGCCGGGTCATCACCCCCTGCGCGGAGCCAAAATAGGTGAGGCCGAAGCCGCCGGAGGTGTAGGCCTGCTTCAGGTGCGGCACCAGCTCGGCTTGGGGGTTATCGCTGATCAGGTTGACCAGCGCATGGACGGTGTTCTTGCGATCCGTCATCCAGTCGCCGATGGCGACCGAGTAGGCGTGGCCATAGTTGACCGCCTCGCTCTGGATGGCGCTCATGGTGCGGGATTTTAGGGTGTGAAAGGCAACGATGCCGAGCAGTGATGCCATCAGCAGCACTACGCCAAGACTGGTGGCCAGCAGCTTGCCGCGCAGAGAGAGGGTCATGACGACGAATCCTTGTTGTTGTGTCAGGCAGGGAAAACCCTGATGTATCAAAGGCTATCGGCCGCAATATGAACAGACTTTAGTGAATCTGTATATTTTCCCATCTATCAACAACAGAACGCGCTATTCGTGTGAACCAGATCGCTATTCCATGCTACTGACTCTTGTAACAACAAAGCAGCAGGCCGCCCGAAGGCGGCCTGTCACTTACCCCTGATATGCACCGGCGGAGTAGGTCAGCTCATAGCTGTGGCTGTAGATCTCGATGATGTTGCCGAAGGGATCTTCCATGTAGACCATGCGGTAGGGTTTCTCGCCCGGGTAGTACTCGCGCACCGGCATCCGCTGCTTGCCGCCCGCCGCGACGATGCGCGCCGCCAGCCCCTCGACATCCGGATCCTGAACGCTGAAGTGGAACACCCCGGTCTTCCAGAATTCGAAGTTGTTCTCACGGCGCTCGCTGTTGGGAAACTCGAACAGCTCGATGCCGATCTTGTCGCCGGTGGAGAGATGAGCGATACGGAAGGAGCCCCAGCCCGGGCCAAACACGTCGTTGCACATCACGCCGATGGCGGAGTTATCCTCGGTGATGGTGGTCGCCGGCATGATGAGATACCAGCCCATCACCTTGGTATAGAACTCGACCGCTTTGTCGAGGTCAGTCACCGTGATGCCGATGTGGGAGAAGTTGCGCGGGTAAGTCATAAGTCACCTTGAAATTGTGTGTGGGAAACAGGTGACATGATAGGAAGAGGCGCCATAATGAAAAATAAGGTCAAACTAATGGAAGACATAAATTAAATTTATGGTTAATCCACTCTGGCTCCACACCCTGGTGGTGGTGCATGAAACCGGCAGCTTTACCCGCGCCGCCGAGCGGCTGGATCTCACCCAGGCCGCCGTCAGTCAGCATATCTCGCGTCTCGAGGCCGAATTTGGCACCCTGCTGCTGCGCAAGCCCCGTCAGCTGGAGCTCACTCCGCGCGGGTTGGTGCTGCTCGACTTCGCCCGCCAGCAGGAGCAGGCCGCCGAACAGCTGCGAGCGCGCCTCTCTGACGATGACCCTCACCGCGGCGCCATCACCCTGTCCACCCCGGGCAGCATCGGTCTGCTGCTCTATCCCCTGCTGCTCGACCAGCAACAGGAGCACCCCGGACTCACCATCCAGCACCGCTTTGCCCCCACCCCCGACATAGTGCAGGCGGTACTGGCAGGGCGCAGCGATCTGGGACTGGTGGATCAACCGCCGGAGCACCCCAGCATCGCCGCCGAGCCCTTCGCCCGCGAACCCCTCTGTCTGGTGGTGCCCAACGATGGCGAGGAGCAGAGCTGGCAGCACCTCTGTCAGCTCGGCTTTATCGACCATCCGGATGGCCGCAGCATGGCTCAGCGCCTGTTGGGACGACGCTACCCCGGCCAGCGCGTTGACGAGATCCCCCTGCGCGGCTTTACCAACCAGATCGGCCTGATCCTGGAGCCGGTCGCCCGTGGCCTTGGCTTTACCGTGCTGCCCCGCTTCGCCGTCACCGCCTTTGCCCAACAGGAGAAGATCCGGGTGATCCAGAGCAGTATTGAGGTGATCGACACCCTCTGGCTGATCTACCGCGCCGAGTGGCCGCTCCCCGCCCGCCACCAGCGGCTGGTCACCGTCCTGCAACAGCGGGTTGCAGCACACTGAACGCTCTTGCGGCAGACATCGAGATCAATGTGGCCACAGTCACCGGACGGCTAACCGCAAGAAGAAAAAGAGAAAGGAGAGAGGGATAAATTGGCGAACGCCGGAAATGCGAAAGGCCAGCTCAATGAGCTGGCCTTTCTGAAAATGGCAGGGGCGGCAGGACTCGAACCCGCAACCATCGGTTTTGGAGACCGCTGTTCTACCAATTGGAACTACGCCCCTGCAACAAACGAGGCGTAGTATACAAAGTGGAGATCAAAGGTAAAGGCTTTTTTTACGCTTTCGATGCGATTGCACAAATCCCGAACAAGTCGCGGTTGTTTATGCAGCGAAGCGGGATAACTTGCTGTATTTGCAGCCCTGCCGGGGTAGGAATGGGACATTAATGGGGGTAGGGTGAAATCAGGTACCGGGAGGCCACTTATGCTCAATTACCGACTGCTCCAACAACTGGCGCCCCTCAACTTCAGGGATGAACGCAAAACAGAGTCCCTGCCCGCCTATCTTGAACGGGTCGCACCACTGGTGCCCTTTATTCCTGAAAATGTGCTCTCCCAGTGGATTTACCGTCATTGGCGCGGTTTTGAGTCCAACTGGAGCTTTATCGATCTCGCCAACCATCAGTTCACCTGTGAAAGCTGGCCCACCGCCCAACTGGTGGATCAGGTGGACTCCCGCCATATGGAGGTGATCGAGCGCTGGGGCGAGATGCTGTGCAGCAACCGCTATGTGCGTCGCTCATGGCTCGGCGAGAAGATGCTGAGCGAAGGCACCTGGCCCGAACCTGTCATCGTGCTGGTGCCGGAAGAGGGAGCCAGCTACCCGAACGGTCATCCCCTACCCCGCCCCTACTGCCTGCTGGAAGGACACCACAGACTCGGTTATTTGCGCGCCATGGCCCGCGATGGGGAATCGCTGCAAGAGACGCACAAGGTGTGGATTTGTCGTCATGTTTCCGTCACTTAAACGTTTTTCATGCTGAAATTGGCATCATAAATAAAATTTTGACAATTAAAAAAGCGGCCCTATAATCTGTCCGGTTTTGAAAAAGGTCGGGACGAAACGATGCAGTTTTTGATTCAGAAAACAGCCTTGCAGACGGGTGGTGCGCACCAGAGCGGCCCCGTTGTTTCCGGTTCCCACCCCAACGATCCCCAGTTATTTTTAAAAAAAGCCCCTGTTTCAGGGGCTTTTTTTTGTGCCCGAAAAACCTCCAATGATGTCAAAGGGAATGCAGACGATGACCAATCCACTCTATAAGAAACATGTCATCTCCATTTCGGACCTGACCCGGTCAGAAATGGAACTGGTAGTCTCAACCGCACAACGGTTGAAGGCTGAACCTGACACCAGCCTGTTGAAAGACAAGCTGGTTGCCAGCTGCTTCTTCGAAGCCTCCACCCGCACCCGCCTCTCGTTCGAGACCGCGGTACAGCGCCTTGGCGGCAACATCATCGGCTTCGCCGACGGTGGCAACACCAGCGCCAAGAAGGGCGAGACGCTGGCTGACTCCATCAAGATCATCGGCTCCTACTCGGATGCGGTGGTGATGCGCCACCCGAAAGAGGGCGCGGCCCGTCTGGCCTCCGAGTTCTCCCGCGTGCCGGTCATCAACGGCGGCGACGGCTCCAACCAGCATCCGAGCCAGACCCTGCTCGACCTGTTCACCATCCATGAGACCCAGGGCCGTCTGGACAACCTCAACGTCGCCTTCGTCGGTGACCTGAAATATGGCCGCACCGTGCACTCGCTGGCCCAGGCCCTCAGCCTGTTCAACTGCCGCTTCTTCTTCATCTCCCCGGAAGCGCTGGCGATGCCGGACTACATCTGCGAAGAGCTGGAAGAGAAGGGCATCCAGTTCAGCGTCCACCAGACCATGGAAGAGGTGATGCCGGAGCTGGACATCCTCTACATGACCCGCGTCCAGAAAGAGCGCTTCGACGAGACCGAATACAAGCACATGGCCGCCAAGTTCATTCTGGAGCTGGCGACCCTGGAAGGGGCCAAGCCCACCATGAAGATCCTGCATCCCCTGCCCCGCGTCGACGAGATCGATGTGGCGGTCGACAAGACTCCCCACGCTTGCTACTTCCAGCAGGCGGAGAACGGGGTCTATGCACGCCAGGCGCTGCTGGCACTGGTACTGAACGAAACTGTCTGAGCTTAGGGGAATATCATGTCTGACAAGAACCAACTGCAAGTCGAAGCCATCCGTCACGGCTCCGTCATCGATCACATCCCCGCTGGCCAGGGCATCAAGATCCTCAAGCTGTTCCAGCTGGTTGAAACCCAGGAGCGGATCACCGTCGGCTTCAACCTGAAATCCGGCGCGCTGGGCAAGAAGGATCTCATCAAGATTGAGAACACCCGCCTGACCGAGCAACAGGCCAACCAGCTGGCGCTGTTCGCCCCGAAAGCGACCGTCAACATCATCGAAGACTTCAATGTGGTGAAGAAGCACCAGCTGGAGCTGCCTGAGTTCATCGCCGGCGTGTTCCACTGCCCCAACTCCAACTGCATCTCCCATAACGAGCCGGTTGACAGCTACTTCCGGGTGCGCGAAGTGAAAGGCGTGGTGCGGATGAAGTGCAAATATTGCGAGAAGTCCTTCACTCAAGACATCGTCAGCGAGCGTTACTGATATCTGATTGGGCCCCGCGGGGCCCATTTTTGAACCCTGTCACATCACCGAATTTCCAGTCAGCTATAATTTGCCATCGCAAGATGGTAATGCCCGCTCATTCCCTGCATATAGATTGATTATCAGTGTTTTTGCCTGATAACTGACTGCTATGGCAGATATCGCGCGTTTACCTCCGGTCATCATCAAAGGAATTCGCCGTGGTCAAAACCCTCAGTCGTCCCGTTGCCCAAGAGCCCGATCTGGCCCAGCTGGATGCCTGTCGCCAGATCATCGGTCAGCACTGCTACAGCACCCAGGAAGAGATCCGCCGCGAGCTGTCGGAGCGCGGCTTTGCCGACATCAGCCAATCCACCATCTCCCGTCTGCTGCGCCGTCTCGGCGTGGCCAAGGCACAGAATGCCAACGGCAAGAAGGTCTACACCCTGGTCGATGAGCAGCTGGAGCCCGCCGGCAGTACCCGCTCGATCCACGACATGGTGCGCGAAGTGGTACACAACCAGCAGATGGTGCTGATCCACACCACTCCGGGGGCCGCCACCGTGGTGGCTCGCCTGCTGGATCGCAACGCCAATCCCGAGATCATGGGCGCCGTCGCGGGCAATGACGTGGTGCTGGTCGCGCCGCGCCACATCAGCCGCACCCGTCAGGCCCACGCCGCCGTAGTGCGCACACTGGCGCAGGCCCGCTAAGCTCTCTCCCCCAAATGCACTGAGGCGACCCGCGGGTCGCCTTTTTGTTGCCTGCTATTTTGTGCCCATCACTTCTTGCGCCCATAAAAAACGGGAGCCCGCAGGCTCCCGTTTCATCTTGCTTGTCATCTCTCAGGAGAGCACGGCGCCCAGACTCAGGCAGACCACGATCAGCACGGTCAGGATAGCGAGCAGCGGAGCCACCCACTTCAGCCAGCGTACATAAGGCACCTTGGCGATGGCCAGACCGCCCATCACTACGGCGGAGGTCGGGGTCACCAGGTTCACCAGACCGGAGGCAGACTGGTAAGCTGTCACCACCAGGTCGCGGCCCACGTTGGCGAAGTCGGCCAGCGGCGCCATGATCGGCATGGTCAGTACGGCCAGACCGGAGGAGGACGGCACCAGGAAGGAGAGCACCACTTCCAGCACGAACATCACATTGATAAAGACGATGGTGGAGAGGCCAGTCACGATCCCTTCTGCACTGTGCAAAATAGTGTGAGTGATCATGCCGTTATCCATCACCACCACGATACCGCGGGCGATACCGATGATCAGCGCCACACCCAGCAGGTCGCGGGCACCGTCGATAAAGTTGGAGGTCAGCTCCTCCTCGCTCATGCGGGAGATGAGACCAACGATGATGGCGGCAGCCAGGAACACGCCGGAGATCTGCGCCATCCACCAGCCCAACACGGCCACACCGTAGATCATCACGGCAAAGGCGGCGACGAAGATACCCAGCACGATTTTACGGGTCAGGGTGAACTCCAGCATCTGGTCGCTCTTGTTGCCAAGGAAGTGGGCACGGTTCTCTTCCCACTTGTCAGCCACCAGGGATTTGCTCGGATCGCTGCGCACCATCTTGGCGTAACGCATGACGTAGGCAACGCAGAGCAGCCAACCGGCAACCAGCATAGCAACGCGCAGCCAGATACCGTCGGTGAAGGAGATACCGGCGGCGTTGGCGGCAATAACAGTCGCAAACGGGTTGATGGTGGAACCGAGAGTACCGATACCGGCACCTAGCAATACGGTTGCAGCCGCCACCACAGGGTCGAAGCGTGCGGCCATCATCACCGGTACCAGCAGGGTGTAGAAAGGCAGCGACTCTTCGGCCATCCCGTAGATGGTGCCGCCTGCGGCGAACAGCGCCATCAGGATCGGGATCATCCACTCTTCCCGGCCGCGCAGGCGGTCGGTCACACGTTCAATACCGGCATCGATGGCACCTGTCTTGGTCACAATGCCAAGAAAACCACCGATGATCAGGATAAAGAGGGAGACGTCGATGGCGCCTGCCTCATAGGTGTCGTGGTTGTAGAGGCCATCGATAGGTGCCAGCAGCACGTCGACGATCCCCTGGGGATTCCCCTCCACCAGTTTGTAGGTACCCGCCACCGGCACTTCTTTGCCGAGGGCTTCGTTCATGGTCATCTCATATTTGCCGGCCGGCACTATCCAGCTCAGGGCGGCCACCAGGGCGATCAGCACAAACAGTATCGTGTAGGCTGACGGGAACTTGAATTTGGTCATGGTCCAGCTTCCTTCTGTGGGTGTGGTATCCATGCAGGCTGCGGGTTGTAGGGTTAGAGGTATTATGCCGCTGTCACATGGTCGAAAAGCCGGGGGTCGCCCCCCGGCACCACTACTGCGACCTTAGTCGCCCAGCGTAGCAACCATCACTGCCTTGATGGTGTGCATCCGGTTTTCGGCCTCGTCGAACACGATGCTGTGCTCGGATTCGAACACGTCCTCGGTCACCTCCAGGCCTTTCATGCCATATTTGTCAGCCACTTCCTTGCCCATGGTGGTCTCGTCGTTGTGGAACGCCGGCAGACAGTGCATGAACTTCACATCCGGGTTCTTGGTGGCGTTGATGACATCCATGTTGACCTGATACGGGGTCATCAGTTTGACGCGCTGATCCCAGGCTTCTTTCGCTTCACCCATGGATACCCAGACGTCGGTGTAGAGGAAGTCAGCACCCAGCACACCCTCTTTCACATCTTCGGTCAGGGTGATGCGTGCGCCGGTCTCTTCGGCGATCAGGCGGCACTTGGCAACCAACTCCTCTTCCGGCCAGAAGGCTTTCGGCGCGACCAGACGGATGTCCATGCCCATTTTGGCGGCGCCGACCATCAGGGAGTTACCCATGTTGTTGCGGGCATCACCCAGGTAGGCGAACTTGATTTGATCCAGACGCTTGCCCTTGCCGTGCTCCAGCATGGTCATGAAGTCGGCCAGGATCTGGGTCGGGTGGAATTCGTTGGTCAGGCCGTTCCAGACCGGGACACCGGCGTAGGCGCCCAGCTCTTCCACGATCTCCTGACCGTAGCCGCGGTATTCGATACCGTCATACATGCGACCCAGTACACGGGCGGTGTCCTTCATGGACTCCTTGTGACCGATTTGGGAACCGCTTGGGCCAAGGTAGGAGACTTGCGCGCCCTGGTCGAAGGCCGCCACTTCAAACGCACAACGGGTACGGGTGGAGGTCTTCTCGAAAATCAGGGCGATGTTCTTGCCGACCAGATGCTTGCGCTCGTAGCCACCGTATTTGGCTTTTTTCAGGTCGATGGCCAGGTCGATCATGTATTGGATTTCGCGCGGGGTGAAGTCCAGCAGTTTCAGGAAGTTACGGTTACGCAGATTAAAAGCCATGATGAGTTCTCTCTATATATGTTTCAGACCAGTTCGGGCAGTAGTGTTGACTACGCATTCTCAGTACAGATGTCGGTAATTACGCATGTACGGTGCGGGTGGCGACGATATTGGTGCCGGCTTCCCCCTTGAGGATGGCGAGGCCATCTTCCAGCGAGCCGATGCCGACCATGCCGCCGGTCGCTTTGACAAATTCACAAGAGGCTTCGACTTTCGGCCCCATGGAACCTGCATCGAACTTGACCCCGGCCAGCTCGTCCGGGCTGGTGACTCGCAGCGGACGCTGGGTCGGCTTGCCCCAATCCAGATAGACGGCATCGGCATCGGTCAGGATCAGCAGGGCGTCGGCCTTGATCTGCTTGGCCAGATAGGCGGCAGACATGTCCTTGTCGATGACGGCTTCGATACCGGTCAGGCTCTGGCCATCCCAGGTCACCGGGATACCACCACCACCGGTACAGATGATGAGGTGGCCCTGGGCAATCAGGGTTTCGATGGCATCGCCTTCAACGATGCGCTGAGGCAGCGGGGACGGTACTACGCGGCGGAAGAACTTGCCGTCAGCCTTGACCACCCAGTGCTTCTCTTCTGCCAGGGTGCGGGCTTCAGCCTCTTCGTAGACGGGGCCGATAAATTTGGTCGGATTGGCAAATGCCGGATCCTTGGGATCAACCTGCACCTGGGTCAGCAGCGCGGTGACGTTGCGGCTCGGCATCAGGTTTTTCAGCTCCTGGATCAGCATGTAGCCGATCATGCCTTGGGACTCGGCACCCAGCACATCCAGCGGATAGGGGGATACCTTGGTGTAGGCGCTGTTCTGCAGGGCCAGCAGGCCGACTTGCGGGCCGTTGCCATGCACCAGTACCACGTTGTACTCCTGAGCAATCAGGGCGATGGTCTTGGCGGCGGTGGCGATGTTCTTGCGCTGGATATCCGCTTCCAGTGGCTCACCACGACGGAGCAGAGCATTGCCACCCAGAGCGACGACGACAGTTGGTTTTTTCATAGTGGTTAATCTCGAGTTTGGTTCTGTGTGGCGCCAGCTTCTGCCGGCGCCACGCCGTCTCATCAGATGCTGTCGCGTTCCATCGGGCAGCTCATGCAGCGGGCGCCGCCGCGGCCACGGCCCAGTTCATCACCCGGGATGGAGAGAACTGTGATGCCGGCCTTGTCATACTTCTCGTTGGTGTAGGTATTGCGCTCGTAACCCACCACCACGCCGGGACGTACGGTCAGTACGTTGTTGGCGTCGTTCCACTGCTCGCGTTCGGCTTCGAAGCTGTCACCGCCAGTGGTGATGATCTTCAGCTGATCCACGCCCAGTGCTTTCTCGATGGCGGTGACGAAGTAACCCTCTTCCTTGATGTTCATGCCGGTGGCGCCGCCCGGAGTCAGGCTCCAGCACTGCACATCCTTGCGGATCACTTCCGGATAGACGGAGAAGGTGTCGATGTCCATGTGAGTCATGACGGTATCCAGGTGCATGCAGCTGCGATGTTTCGGCAGCTCCATGGCGATGACCTGCTTGGCCTGACCATGTTTGAACAGGCTGCGAGCCAGGTGCTCGACACCTTGCGGGGTAGTGCGCTCGGACATGCCGATCAGCACGGCGCCGCGGCCGATAACCAGTACGTCGCCACCCTCGATGGTGGAGTTGTCGTAGTCACGCTCCTCGTCACCGAAGTACTTGATGAAGTCCTGGCCGGCAAACATCGGGTGCCAGCGGTAGATGGCCTTCACATGGTTGGTCTCGCGGCGACGAGCCGGCTTGGCCATCGGGTTGATGGAGACGCCGCCATAAACCCAGCAGGAGGTGTCACGGGTAAAGAGGTGGTTGGGCAGCGGCTCGATGATGAAATCGGTCGGAGCGTGCATGCCCACTACCATGTTGACGCCGCTGTAGGGCATCTCGGAGTAAGTCAGGCCGCCGGAGAGAATGCGGGCCAGTTCGCGGTGCGGCATGTCAGCCAGGAAGCAGCGCACGTCGTTGGCAAAAGAAGAGCCGAGGCGATAGTCGGAGACCTGATGTTGCAGCAGCCAGGTTTTGGCTTCCGGCACATCCAGGGTTTCCGCCAGCAGATTGGTCAGCAGGAAAACTTCGACATTCTGATCGCGCAGTACCTGAGCGAATTTGTCGTGCTCCTGACCGGCACGTTCAACAGACAGGACGTCATCGAACAGCAGATCCTGGCAGTTGGAAGGAGTCAGACGCTTCAGACTGAGGTTGGGGCGGTGCAACATGACACGGCGCAATTGGCCAACTTCAGAACCTACATAAAATTTGCTCATGATTATATTCCGTCTAGCAGTGGTCCCTGCGAGTGATTGAATAGATTCCTTCTATTCATGCTCGTGGCTAAGGCGGGATATTCTTTATGTAGGGTAATCGGCTTATGTTCTATCCTGCCTTTGCCTTTCGAAGCCGAGGTTAGACCTGCCAATAGCAATAAACTTAGACATTGATCACATTCACTTTGAACTGAATATATTCACCTTTCAATCTATGACTCCAGTAGCAATTTACGCATTTTCCTCTCAGCAAACCCTGAATCTTCATGCAAAACCACCCCGATATATTTCAGGTTGATTCAACTTTTATTCATGCCAACTCACTGGAAAGATTAAAAGAAAAAAACAAAAACCCATTAAAAAACAATGAAATGGGTGGCAACTAAAATAATATCTGAATATTACTACCTGTGTATTGAATACATCGCCGTAACGAGAGGAACGCGGGAGAAATAAATACTCACATCGACCACATTCACTGCATAAATCTTTTCTTGTTCCAGATCATGGCATTGACGCCAACCCCATCAGGCCCAGCCTCATAAGTCACCGCCTCTTTTTGCGGTTCAACTTAATATGCACAAAGTCCGCATCAAGGTGGGCAGCCATCCTCGTCGGTCACCACAACGCCTTTTGATACTTTTTTCATTAATTGAATTTATTCACCTCACCTTGCGCTGGCGCCAACCTCGACTTAACTCAGAAAGTGATCCGGATCACACAGGAATGACACTACCAAGGAGTTGTTATGAAGATGAAACCCATGCTGTTGCTCGCGACTTTGCTGCTCTCTGCGCTCCCCACCCTCAGTCAGGCTGAAGGAGCCCCTGCCATACCCATGGTGGTCTGCCATGTCGACAAGGCTCCCCAGATGCTGGTGCCCGACTATGTCTGCCGCTGGCATGGCGGCAGTGTTGACTATTAACCTGCAGAACGAGAGGAGCATCACTCCTCTCGCCTTGTGATGAGCCAACCCCCTCCTATACTGAAATCAGCGGTTTTCTCATGGATAGGGGAACGTCATGATCTTGTTGGTCGGTGGGGAGAAGGGTGGCAGTGGCAAGAGCTGCCTGGCGCAAAATCTGGCGGTCTACCTCAGATCCCAATTTCAGGGAGAGGTGTTACTGGTCGACTGCGACCCGCAACGCACTACCTCGGACTGGATTCAGGAACGCAACGACAACCCGGATCTGCCACAAATCAACTGCGTTCAGCTCTATGGCAATATTCGCAACGATCTGCTTAGCCTGAAAAATCGCTATGACTACGTCATCGTCGATTGCGGCGGGCAAGACAACCGGGCACTGCGCTCCACCATGGCTGTCGCCACCCACGCCCTGATCCCCTTGCGCCCGAAACGCCGCGACCTCAAGACCCTGCCCCATATGGAAGATCTGATCACCACCTGCAAGATGGTCAATCCGACCCTCAATGCAGCCGTTGTGTTGACCCAATGTCCATCTTTGCCCAATCAGGTAAAGCGGATTCTCGAGGCCAAAGAGGTATGTGCCTCGTTCGGAGTCGATGTACTGAATTCCATCACCTATGGCCGCAACGTCTACGACGATAGTGAGGAAAAGGGATTATCGGTGATGGAGATAGAACCGGATGGCAAATCTGCCGAAGAGATCCGGGCCATCGCCAAAGAGTTCCTGAAAGTGGGGGTATGAGATGGGCTTGGCGGATCTGAAGAAAAAGCATCAGCTGCATCACCAGAAGAAGTTCACTGTCGATGAATTTATCGAAGATGCTGAGTTCTACGCCAAGGGTAAACCCAAGGTTGTCAGCCTTGAGTTGAGTCTGCATAGGGATGAAGCCTTGTCGGCACTGGCCTTTATCGAGAGTGGTGAGCATCTGAAGCCCAGTTTTAAAAAAGCGACCTTCTCCATGAGTACAGTGGCCATCGATGAGCTGGGTAATCTGACCCAACAAGACGGCATGAACAAGTCCCTGCTACTGCGCCTCTTTACCCACTACTTCTCTTCGCTCACCCCTGAAGAGCGCCAAACCATCTATGAGCGCCTCAACCAGCACCTATAAATACCCCATTCACTGCTCTTTTCCTGCCGTCACACCCACATTGGGTGATCACCATCAGAGCACAGAATCTGTTTCCAAAGTAACCAAAATCCCGTGTAAGAGATCTGCCATTCCACATGTAAGTAAACAGCCTAAAAGATCCTCGAGATAATCGGAAGATAGGATCTTAAAACGTGAAGGCGATTAACTTAAGTATCTGTTTATAAATGAATAAATCGAAACACACCACTTTCAGAACAGCTAATAGAAAAAACGTTTTCCATTCTGACGTTGTAGCCGGTTAGAAAATCCTTATAGTTACTCATGCACGGACGCAATGAAGTCGGTCAGGAAGACTGGCTGCCAGGGTTGGGCAAATGGACTCACCACAGGATGTGGTAAAGGACACCTCCCGGGACGGAGAAAGTGCGACGGGACAGGATGACTCGTCAGGCCAAGATGGCTAAAGGACACCCCAAAGGATTGGGAAGGGGAAACCTAAAGGAAGAGGTAAACAGTCAGGGATTGCAGGGAGCAACTTCGTTCAAGGATCTGAGCGATACGACTACCGGGGGCGACGCAAGTCGCCCCCATCTTTTTATCTGCATTTCACCGTCCCCTTGCTTGGCTCTCAATTGCTTGCCTCAGCGCAGAGACTTCTTACCAGAACCTTTCCGACCCGCTGCTTAAGCAAAAATACATATGAAAAGGGCGCCACGATGGCGCCCTTTTCTGTTTTCTAATCGGCAAACAAGCTTATATCACGCGAGAGAACTGTTGCTGGCGCGCCTTGTTGCGCAAGTACACGTCGAAACACATGCAGATATTGCGGATCAGCAGCTGCCCCGTGGAGGAGACCTCCAGACCATCCTCCGTCATACGCACCAATCCATCGTTGATGAAGGTCTGCAGCAGCTTGAGATCGTCGGCAAAATACTCTCTGAAATTGAGACCGTGCGCCTGCTCGACAGACGCAAAGTTCAGACGGAAATCACAGATAAGCCGCTTGATCACCTCACGGCGGATCAGGTCATCCTGATTGAGCGAGCAGCCTTTCCACTGGGCATGACCCAGCTCTGCAACCTGTGCGTAATAAGCCTTGAGCTCTTTCTGGTTCTGGGAATAGGCATCACCGATCATGCTGATGGAGGAGACCCCCAGCCCCAGCAGATCACAATCTCCCTGGGTGGTATAGCCCTGGAAGTTGCGGTGCAGCTTGCCCTCGCGCTGCGCCACTGCCAGCTCGTCATCGGGTTTGGCAAAATGGTCCATACCGATGAACTGGTAACCCTGACCGGTCAGGAAGGCGATGGTGTCCTGCAGCATGGCCAGTTTCTCCTGCGGCGCAGGCATATCCACCTCTTTCAACTTGCGCTGGGCGGCAAAGCGGCTCGGCAGATGGGCATAGTTGAAGATAGAGAGGCGCGCCGGATCCGTCTTGAGCACCTCTTCCAGCGTATGGTGGAAGCTGGCACGATCCTGATGCGGCAGGCCATAGATAAGGTCGAGGTTGGTCGAGCGGAAGCCAAGTTCACGGGCCCGTTCCAGCATCGCTTTAATAAAGTCGTTGTCCTGCTCGCGGTTGACTGCGACCTGCACATCCTTGTTGAAGTCCTGCACCCCGAGGCTGATGCGGTTGAAGCCGACATCTCGCAGCACATCCAGCATGGTAATGGCAATCTCGCGCGGATCGACCTCGATGCTGAACTCCCCCTCTTCAGCGAAATGGAAGTGCTCACGCAGCATGGCCATCAGACGGCGCGTTTGCGCTTCATCCAGATAGGTGGGTGTACCGCCACCCCAGTGCAGTTGGGTGACCAGACGATGCTTGAAGAGCGGGGCTTGCGCCTTGATCTCCTGCTCCAGGTAGTCGAGGTACTCGTCAGCCTTGTGCTGATGGCGGGTAATGACCTTGTTGCAGCCGCAGTAGTAGCAGAGCTTGTGACAGAAAGGGATATGCACGTAGAGCGACAGATTGCGCTCGGGATACTGGCCGGCAGCGCGGACAAAATCCGGATAGCCGAAGCTCTCGTTGAACTCCAGCGCAGTGGGATAAGAGGTGTATCGCGGGCCACTGTAGTTATATTTTTCGATCAGGGCCTGATCCCACACAATCTGTTCTGCTTGCACGCTCGCTTCCTCTCTTGTTGTTATTGTTGGCTCACCGACCTAACTGAAAATCCTTCAGCTGGGCCACATCCTTGAGGATCTGAGCCTCCAGCTCGGCCTCGTAGCCGCTGCGTTCGAGATCCATCTTCATCACTTCATTGCGCTTGAGGGCGCGTCTGGCCTCATGGGTCGGCATATCTTTCACCTTCTCATACAGCCCGTACAGACCCGGGAACTCGGCAACGAACGCTCGTCCCCCCTTGATCTGCAACGCATCCAGCAGATTGGTCAGCCGAATGGCGCCTTCGGAGTAATCGCACTGCCCCTCCTGCACCGCATGAGCAATGACCCGTACGCTCTCCAGAATTCGTTCATTGCGAGCAGTAATAGCCCGCCACTGCATCGCTTGCTGCCGTCTCAGCCTGGCCAGCAGCATGCCTGCATAGATGGCCAACCCTGACAAAATCAGGCCGCCCAACAGGGCGGCCAGCATCCATCCACTCATCACTTTTTCTTCGGCTCAGGCTTGGGTTCCGGCTTGAAATCGACCTGGTTGAAACGGTCCCACAACTCCTCTTCGGAGGCCGGTTTCTGCTCGTCGAACTCGGCGTCATCGCCATCATCAAACGGCAGCTCATCATCTTCATCATCGTCGTTGTCGATGATGCCCAGCTCATCCATCAGCTCCTGATAACGGTCGACACGCTGATCAACCCAGGCCTGCTCGGCCGCTTCCAGGGTTTCACCGGCATCAAGACGATCCAGCAGATCATTCAAGCGGTCATCGTTTTCGATGGAAGCCAGCTCCTGCTCGGGCGTCATCACCAGCTTCTTCTCTTTCACCGCCTTGGGTGCTGCCGGCTTCTTCTGTTTGTCATCCACCACCAGAACTACCGGCTTGCGGGAACCGATACGCGGATCTGTGGACTGGCTGTTGCCAGACTTGTTCTTCGGCTGTTCAACTTGCTGACGAGAACCAGCCTTCAGGCCTTTGCGCTTGGCAGCCCGTTTACGCTCACGGCCTTCCTGAGCACTGACATCAGATTCTTTGCGCTTGCCAGTAGGCTTGCGAGTGGGTTGTTTGGCAGACATGAATGGCTAACTCCGAAAAATAACTGGTTTGACCCGTACCCGGGATGATCTCACCCGGTGGGATACGATGCGAGGAACAGTAAGGCTGGAACAAGAGCAGGATCCCGCACCAATCAGGCCCAATCAGGCCACTGAACACCGCAGGATCGGTATCCTCTGGGCATGTTGCTGGTATTTTGACACAGAATGGCTAATCGGGTTAATTACCCAAAAGAAAAAAGGCAGCCGAAGCTGCCTTGATATGTTCATGCGTGCGCCATCCTGAATGGCAAAACAATCTGTTTCGTCCTCTCCGTGACAACTTGTCGCCGCATCATATCGTTGTGTGGTCATCCTGACCTTATATTGGTCGTTCCTGAATGTGCGTGTGCCTGTTTGACCCGTCTCGACCGCATCCTGCCATCGTGCCGGGGAGCCTGCATCCCGCAACCCCATCCCGCTCCGGAGATGGTCACCATCCTGATCCTTCAATCCTTTGCCAGCTCATCCGAGCCCAGGGCATCCCGCCACGCCAGCCATCCTCTGCTCACAACCCCCCTGTCGTGAAACCGCCACCCAATCCGTGGGTGAATCCATTAAGCCTACTGTACCAACTCTATAAAGCGGCTCAATCCACTCAAAACATTCTCAACATGTCGAAAAACATCAATATTCATATAACGTATTGATAAATAATGATTATTTAATGTTTTATGCAATTTTATGAGCCTTGACCTGCCTTGAGAATGGGAGATCTCTTACAGAACGGGGGGATTAAACCGAGAATTATCTGAAAGCCATAAAAACAACGGGGAGCCCAAGCTCCCCGTTTCAACTCAAATCGACCGTATCGACTGTATCAGTGCAGACCCGCCACATATTTGGAGAGGGCTTCGATATCCTGATCAGTCAGTTTCTTGGCAACGTCCCGCATCATGCCGTTCGGATCGTTGTCACGCGTCCCGGCACGGAATGCGGTGAGCTGGGCCTTGATATAGGCAGGATGCTGGCCAGACAGGCTTGGATACTTCGCCTGTTCGACACCAGAGCCACGGGGACCATGGCAAGCCGTACAAGCTGCCAGACCGCGACTCATGTCACCACCCATATAGAGTGCCTTGCCCGCTTCGACCACGTCGTCAGGGACAGCGATAGGGGTAACCTTCAGGCTGGAGAAATAAGCCGCCAGGTCATCCATGTCCTGTTCCGACAAAGGTAACGCCATCGGCCCCATCACTGGCGCAACCCGGCCAATTTGACCAGAAGCAGCAGCCTTCAGTTCAACTAACTGCTTTTTGATATATGATGCGTGCTGACCAGCAATTTTGGGGTACATATCAACCAGGCTGTTTCCGTCCGGTCCATGACAAGCCGCACAAACGGCAGCCTTGGTCTGTCCCGCAGCGGCATCGCCCTTGGCTTGTGCCATCCCCGTTACGCCAACCATCAGAGCAAGAGTAATGACTAGGTTCTTCATGGCGTTCCAACTTTTCGTTATTAGGCTTCCAGATCCCATGCCGCTGAAGGCATGTTAAAATAAACGCGTTTAAGCGACGCTATTTTACACCATTTTACAAAAAAGTAACTCTATAACCCTCTATCTCCATGGGGAATTTACGTTGGATACACAAACTCTGAATTTCAATAAGGTGCATTTTGTGACCAGCGCACCCGACATCCGTCACCTGCCAAATGATGGGGGTGTCGAGATCGCGTTTGCCGGCCGTTCCAACGCCGGTAAGTCATCTGCATTGAACACCTTAACCAAACACAAGAACCTGGCGCGCACCAGTAAGACACCCGGACGTACCCAGCTGATCAACCTGTTTGAGCTGGAACCGGGCAAGCGTCTGGTCGACTTGCCGGGTTATGGTTATGCGCAAGTTCCGCTGGAAATGAAGCTCAAGTGGCAAAAGTCACTGGCAGAGTATCTGCAGCGCCGTGAGTCATTGAAAGGTCTGGTGATCCTGATGGACATCCGCCACCCACTCAAAGATACCGACATGAACATGCTGGAGTGGAGCTCGCACCGTCAGTTGCCCGTCATGCTGCTGCTGACCAAGGCTGACAAATTGAGCCCAGGCCCACGCAACAACCAAGTAATCAAGGTGCGCCAGGCCGTTGCCGACCTCGGTTCCCAGATCCAGGTCGAAGCATTCTCCTCTCTCACCAATATCGGTGTGGAGAAGCTGGCGCAAACCCTGACCGAATGGTACGTCAGTGGTGACGATACCGACGTGCTGAACGCTGACGAACAACAACCTGCCGAGGAGTAATCTACTCCTCGCTCTCCTTGCAATTGGCGGAGCACCCCTCCGCTGATTGAAAGGGTTTCAGATTGCCGCTTTCACATGCCTCACGACGAACACCCCGCATTCGTCTCCCCTGTTATATCCATTACCGCTTACAGTTCATATAGATAGGCCATTAATTCATGAAAGAAATTAACTTTTGAAGACGTTGATAGCGTTTTCAAATTCGTTCTTTCAAAGCGAACCAGAATTACAAAAATAGACAAAAATGAAATTTAATTACAAGATCTAACCGAGAGGGTTAAAAATGAGGCCGGACGACAGTGATGCCATCCAGCCTGAAATAATAAGTTCAAAAAATTGGGAAGAAGCTGAATCTTGAGTACCAGACGACAGGTATTCCTCAAGAAGCAGCCTCATTCTATCAAATGCATCGCCAATTTAAAGCATTTACTCTAAATGGCACGCATAAAAAAACACCCCGACGAGAACCTCATCGGGGCAGCTATTCAGCCACATTCAATTACGTGAAATAAAAGGTCTGAAAGATAGAACATCTTACCTCTGTACCCTACGCAGACAACTGTACAGCAAAGCAGCAGAAAGTGAAAGTAATTTATGTAATTTAGTTTCACAACTTACAGGTTAATAAAAAACCTTTTACTTTCATGCAGATAAAAAAATCCCCAGTACGAATACCGGGGAGTTATAAAGGTGACTAGCTAGCACTTCCTCAACTATCTAGTTAGTCAGCGCCATTTCAAAGTAGTTCCGCTACAAAACAAAAAAACTTTGAAAAATCAGAGGTAGATTGCGCCATCTTCAGCAAACTCTTGTTCTTCAATGAGTTTTTCAGCCATATCTTCAATATCAAAACGTACACTTTCGAAGGCTCTGACGATGTCATCCTCTCTCGTCAGCGCCAGACCTGTCATTCTCTCCAGTCGCCGCAGGCTGATGTAACAATCTATCAGTGCCCCCATCTGCTGGGCAGGAAAACGCACCCGCTGTTCGTCAGCCTGCCACTCCATCAGGTCGGGAAACAGAATACCCTGGTTCATATCACCCCCAAGTTACGCTTCAACTCTCTCAATACCTGTTTAGTCCCGGGACGAATTCCGCGCCACACGGTAAACGCTTCGGCGGCCTGTTCCACCAGCATGCCGAGTCCATCCATGGTTTGACGGGCCCCATGCTGCTTGGCCCAACTGATAAACGCCGTATCCGAGGCGCCATACATCATGTCGTAGATGGCAATATCAGTGTGGATCAGGGCGGGGGCCAACGGCGGCAGCTCCCCTTGCAGGCTGGCGGAGGTAGAGTTGATGACGAGATCGAATGACCCTGCCAACTGCTCATAGGTCTGGGCAGTCACAGGCCCCAGATCGCAGAATTCGGCAGCCAACTGTTGCGCTTTTGCGTGGGTGCGGTTGGCGATCACCAGCTCGCTCGGCAACTCAGCCAGCAGCGGCGCCAATGCACCACGAGCCGCGCCACCGGCCCCCAGCAGCAGGATCCGGCTATCCGCCAGCGTCACACCATGGGACTTGAGATCGGCGACCAATCCGGCGCCATCGGTATTATCCCCCAGCAACACACCATCATCGGTCAGCTTGATGGTATTGACCGCGCCCGCCCGCTTGGCCCTCGGGCTCAAGCGATCGACCAGAGTGAATGCCTGCTCCTTGAAGGGAACGGTGACATTGCATCCCTTGCCCCCTTGGTCAAAGAAGGTGCGCAGGGCTTGGGCAAACTCGTCGACGGCGGGTTCAGCCAGCCCATACTCCAGCTCTTGCTGGGTTTGTCTGGCAAACAGGGTGTGAATGAAGGGGGACTTGCTGTGGCGCACCGGGTGGCCAAAAACCAGATAACGATCCATCAAAGAGTTCCATCAGAGGGCAATATTCCGATTTAACGTGTTTTCGCACTCGGGAACAAGCCGAATATCGGCCAGTAAAAAGGGGCCATCATGGCCCCTCGGGTCACAGCCATTCTCGCGGCGTGAGATAGTCGGTATAGAGCAAGGCTTCAGGAGTGCCCGCCTCCGGCTGCCAGTCATACTCCCAACGTGCCAGCGGTGGCATCGACATCAGGATCGACTCGGTACGTCCGCCGGTCTGCAGCCCGAACAGGGTGCCACGGTCATACACCAGATTGAACTCCACATAACGACCGCGACGATAGAGCTGGAACTCCCGCTCCCGCTCACCATAGGGCAGTGCCTTGCGTCGCTCGATGATCGGCAGGTAGGCATCGAGATAACCCCGACCGACCGCCTGCATAAAGGCAAAGCAGTCGGCAAAGGGCCAGCGATTCAGATCGTCGAAGAAGAGACCGCCCACCCCCCGCGTCTCGTTGCGGTGTTTGAGGAAGAAGTAGCGATCGCACCAGGATTTGAACTCGGGGTAGATATCATCACCAAATGGCTGGCAGAGATCACGGGAGACCTGATGCCAGTGCTGGACATCCTCGGCAAACGGGTAGAAAGGCGTCAAATCGAAACCACCGCCAAACCACCAAATGGGCTCTTCACCCTCTTTCTCGGCGATGAAGAAACGGACGTTGGCGTGGCTGGTCGGCACATAGGGGTTGTGCGGATGGATCACCAGCGACACGCCCATCGCCTCGAACTTGCGACCGGCCAACTCTGGCCGATGGGCTGTAGCAGAGGCAGGCATGGCATCGCCATACACATGGGAGAAGTTGACGCCCCCCTGCTCGATCACCGCACCGTGGCGCAGCACACGGGTGCGACCACCGCCACCGCCTTCACGGCTCCAGGCATCTTCCACAAAGTGTCCACTGCCATCGGCCTGCTCCAGACCACGGCAGATCTCGTCCTGCAACTGCAACAGGAAGGCCTTGACCTGGGCCACATCCGGTTTGCTCATCTTGTCTCCAGTCAGGCAGGATCGTGAACGCCCTGTCCATTTTTATAGTTAAATCAATCCAATGAGCTCACCGCTCAGCGGATTGATGGCAAATCATGACGTATCCGCCTGCTCAGGAGGGGCGAATAATGGCGCCGGTTCTGGCGTCCTTGATCTCGGAGGGGTTGGCTTGACCACCCACTTCACCGGGCAGGATATAGGCCAGCTTGCTTGCCAGCCGCTCACCAATATCGGCCACCCGACGGGCAGGCTCCTCACCGGTCAGGTTGGCGCTGGTAGAGACCAGCGGCTTGCCAAAGGCACGGCACAACGCCTGCACCTGAGGATGAGCCGTCACGCGTACCGCGATGGTCTCGAACTGCCCGGTCAGCCAGGCCGGCGTCGTTGCACGGGCAGGCATGATCCAGGTAAAGGGGCCGGGCCAGCTGGCTTCAACCCGAGCCAGTTGCTCACCGCTAAGCTGACTCAGATCGATGTAATCCTGCAATTGCGCCACGTCGGCAGCAATCAGGATCAACCCCTTCTCCACCGGACGCTGTTTGATGGCCAGCAGTCGCTGCACCGCAACTTCGGAGTCGGGATCACAACCCAGACCAAACACGGCCTCGGTCGCATAAGCAATCACCCCTTCCTGTTGGAGGGCGGCAACTACCTGTTCAAATTCATTTGGCATAGGAAAAATGCGGCAGCCTAGCTGCCGCCTCGTCGCTTAGTAGCAAGTTGAATCCATACGGTGGCGACCACAACAAAGTGACGTTTTGCTGTAGCACAGGAAAAATACGACACATCCGGATCGTCACCCGTTCACTTACTTGAGTTGAGCCTGCAGGGCGGCATCCTTGGCCATCACCTCTTCGGCATTCTTCTGGCGTTCGGCCCGAACCTTGGCTGCCAGTTCATCATCGGCTACTGCCAGCATCTGGGCTGCCAGATAACCTGCGTTCTTGGCACCGGCTTTGCCGATCGCCACGGTCGCCACCGGTACACCACCCGGCATCTGCACGGTGGAGAGCAGCGCATCCAGCCCCTTGAGCGGGCCACCATCGATGGGCACCCCGATCACAGGACGAGTCGTGATGCCGGCTACGGCACCCGCCAGGTGCGCAGCCAGACCGGCAGCACAGATAAAGACCTTGCAGCCACGGGCCTCGGCATCGGTCACATACTGATGGGTCGCAGCCGGCGTGCGGTGCGCGGAGGTGACTTTGACTTCCACTGCGATATCAAATGACTTGAGCACCTCGAGGGTGCTCTGCATCACGGGGAAATCAGAATCAGAGCCCATCAATACGGCAACAAAGGGTTTATTCATGGTGGGAATTTCCTTACTCCAAGTGGGGGGTTGAAGTTCACCGAAAACGTTTCAATCCGGTTGCGGCGGCGGGATTATACCTGCTCACTTTGGTGGCCGCATTTCTTTTGCGGACAGACCCAACGCAGAGCTCCCCTCACTTTTTTTTCCACCATGATGCCCCAGCCACACGCGGGGCAAGGCATGGGGATCGGCTTGTCGTTCACCACATATTTGCAATGGGGATAGCCATCACAGGAGTAAAACTGCTTGCCGTAGCGGGAGGTGCGGCTCACCAGATGACCCTTGCCGCACTCGGGGCAGAGTATCTGGGTATCGTCGCTCTCCTGCAGGGATTCGATGTGCGGACAGGCCGGATATTGAGTACAACCGACAAACAGACCGTAACGCCCCTTCTTGATCGCCAGCGGCTGTCCGCAATCGGGACAGGCAGAGCCTTCGAGCACCTTTTCGATGTCACGGCCGGATGGCGTCAGGGAGCGAATGTAATCACAGGCAGGATAGGCAGAACAGCCGAGAAAGGGGCCATGTTTGCCCTGGCGGATCACCAACTCGGCCCCGCACTGCGGGCACGGCTCGCGCTCGAAGGCATGTTCGTGGGCTGAAAAGAGGTGATGATCGATTTTTGACATGGGCCGCGCCTTGAAATCCAGATGGCCTGAATTCTACCAGCGCGGCACCGGACTGTCAGTGAATGACGCCGTCTGACTCATCAAACACCAGCTCTTCCATCTGCTGGTAGGCATTTTCACTGCCCGGTACGTTGAACAGCACCATCATCACGACCCACTTCAGGTCATCCAGCTCGATATCCGGCTTGTCCAGCTCGAGCAGGCGCTCGATACAGATCTCGCGGGTTTCGGCATTCAGCACCTGGGCCTGTTCCAGAAAGAGCAGGAAGCCGCGGCACTCGGTGCTGAGGCGTGCCAGCTCTTGCGGAGCATAGATACGCATCGAGCCTTGCGCGCTGGCGGTGACATAGACCTCCCGCTCGCTATCGTGCAGATTGGCCAGCCGCTCCAGCCAGTCGAGTGCCTTGTCGATCTCTTCTTTATCGAAACCGGCCCGGCTCAACTCGTCGGTGAGCTCATCCTGCTCGACCATCACATCTGCATCGCTGTGGATGTAGGTCTCGAAAAGGTACATCAATACATCAAACATGATTCGCCCTCCTCGCTCTGACGTATCCACCGGCTACCGCCATCACTGCACCGGCCAGCTCCAGCTCTACCAACCTGCCCAATACCACTTCGACAGGAAGCTGGGCCCGCTCGGCAACGGTATCCACGCTCGTGGTCTCATAATCTACGTTATCCAACAAATCGGCATAAGGCAATTCGCTATTATGCGGTTGCTCAGATGGTATGACCGACGGATGTGGCCGTGCGACCCACTCTGGCAGCTCTTCCACTATATCGGCCGCACTCAGCACAAGTTTGGCCCCCTGCTGAATTAATCTATTGCACCCTATCGCCTGGCCATTTTGCGGGGCGCCGGGTACCGCAAAGACTTCGCGCCCCTGCTCCAGTGCATAGCGAGCGGTGATCAGCGAACCGCTCTGCTCGGTCGCCTCCACCACCAGGGTTCCCAACGACAGACCACTGATAATACGGTTGCGACGAGGAAAATGTTCAGCCAGCGGCCCTTTATCCGGCGCCAGCTCGGAGATAAGCACACCCCCTTTCTCCAGAATCTGGCCTGCCAGTCCCTGATGGCGTTTGGGGTAGAGGCAATCCAGCCCGGAACCCAACACAGCAAGAGTGATACCGCCACAAGCCAGCGCCTGCTGATGGCAAATACCATCGATACCGAGCGCAAGGCCCGAGGTAATAGCCAATCCGCACCCAACCAGCTCGCTACAGAGACGGGACGCATTATCTTTACCTGCATAGGTAGGATGGCGTGTCCCCACCATTGCCAACTGGGATAGCGACAGCGCAGCAAGATCGCCACGACAGTAGAGCAACAGTGGTGCCGCGGGAATTTCCCGCAACAAGGATGGATAAGCAGGGTGATCTTGTGGAATAAGGTGATTGTCAGACTCAGCGGCCCAAGCCAGACTCGGCTCAACATTCGGCAAGGGCCAGCGCAGTTGCCTGATCTGCTCTGACGACAGCCCCATGCGATGCAGCTGCGTTTCATCGCTCTGAAACAGGGCATCAATCGAACCACCGCTCTGCTCCAGCAGTCGAACTGCGGTTACAGGGCCGATTCCGGTAACCGCATTGAGGGTTAACCAGAGCGCCAAGCGCTCATCGGGGTAGTTCACGTCAGAAGTGAGTGACCTGATAACCCGAGCTCACCATGTCCTTGCTCTGCATGATGAGGCCATAACTCAGCTTGTCATACACCTTGAACAACATGACGCGGGCAATAGCTTCAGAGGGCAGTGGTGCCTTCTGGTTGCCACTACTGTAGAACACCTTGTCGTAGACAGAGGAGAACTCCTTGTATTGCACTGCACCATTCTTGGTGACCAGCGCAGCCCCCGGACGCCGAACATCGAGCACATCGCCCGCGGAGAGTTGATCCCTAGCACCTTTGTTAATCAAGACCACATCAAACTTGCCCCCTCCCCTGGCTTTGCTCGGCAAGTCGATGATGTAGCCAGGGGCAATCGCTGGGGCAGCCTTGGGTATGAAAACCGCAGGCATGTTCTCCTGAGGGGGCAGCTCCATAATCTTATCACCCTGCAATACTTCACGCTGGTTGTGGGTGAGAGTCACTTCGGTCCGATCACCATCCAGCAGCGCTACCGCACGCACCACGCCTGCAAAGATGGCCTCCTGACCCAAAAGCTCACCTGTCTCGCGATCCTTGTAGACCACCCCGGGATGATAGATGCCATACATCTTGCCCGGTATCAGAGCTCCCTGCACATAGAGGGTGTCCCCCTCAAGCATTCCAATGTGCTTTTCGTCGGAACCCAGCAAATAGGGCAGCATTTTCTGCTGTTGACTGTCGGCCAAGATATGGTCCGTCTGCAAAAAGGGGCCTATCTCGCTGAAGGGCAGAGTAGGGATAGGATTTGCCTTGCTCTCATAACGGGTTTTCGGGCCGAGACGGATGACCTGTTTGCCCCCCTGCATCGCTTTGCCCAGCCGGGGCTCACCATTGACCCAGCTCAGGTGCAGCACGTCCCCTGGGTAGATCCAGTGCGGATTGGCAATCTGTGGATTGATGTTCCAGAGCCGGGGCCACAGCCAGGGTTCGGAAAGATATTTGCCGGAGATATCCCACAGGGTATCGCCTTTTTGCACTACATAGCTTTCGGGATAACCCGCTTTCAACCTCAGCTGATCGGCCAGAGCGGCTTGGCTCATGGTCACCAGCAGGCAGGTGAGGATGGTTTGCTTCAGATACATAACACTCCCTGTTACCTCTGCGCGCAAAGTGTTGCTGTTTTTTGTCGGCGTAAATGACTAGAATTACGCCAATATTGACTGCATTTATACGAAACTAAAGAAAAAACTATGGCCATTCTAGATGTATTGCGTTTTCCCGATGAGCGTCTGCGTACTATCGCAGCCCCTGTCGAGACCTTTACACCCGAGTTACAACAGATTGTAGATGATATGTTCGAAACCATGTATGCGGAGGAAGGCATTGGCCTGGCCGCAACGCAGGTGGATATTCATCAACGCATCATAGTGATCGATGTCTCTGAAAACCGTGAAGATCCTCTGGTATTGATCAATCCGGAAGTGATCTCCCAGTGTGGCAGCACCGGCATTGAAGAGGGTTGTCTCTCCGTGCCTGGCAGCCGCGCTCTGGTACCGCGCGCTGAGCAGATCAAGATCCGCGCCCTGGATCGCCACGGCAAACCGTTCGAGCTGGAAGCGGACGACCTGCTCGCCATCTGTATCCAGCATGAGATGGACCACCTGATGGGCAAGTTGTTCGTGGATTACCTGTCCCCGCTCAAGCGCCAGCGCATTCGCCAGAAGCTGGAAAAGATGGCCCGTGAAGATCGCAAAGTCCTCTGAGGATCTGCCCCATTGAATAAGCTGAAACTGATTTTTGCCGGTACTCCCGACTTCGCCGCCCGTCACCTGGCGGCGTTGTTGTCTTCCGACCATGAGGTCGTTGCCGTTTATACCCAGCCCGACAAGCCCGCCGGCCGTGGCCAGAAGCTCACCGCCAGCCCGGTCAAAGAGCTGGCACTGGCCCACAACCTGCCGGTTTACCAGCCCGCTACCCTGCGCAAGGAAGAGGTGCAAGCCGAACTGGCCGCCCTTGGTGCAGACCTGATGGTCGTGGTGGCCTATGGCCTGATCCTGCCCAAGGCGGTACTCGATACCCCGCGTCTGGGCTGCATCAACGTCCATGGCTCCCTGCTGCCGCGCTGGCGTGGCGCTGCACCGATCCAGCGCTCCATTTGGGCGGGCGATAGCGAAACCGGCGTCACCATCATGCAGATGGATGTGGGGCTGGATACCGGCGCCATGATCCGCAAGGTTAGCTGCCCCATCGCCGCCGACGAGACCTCCGCCAGCCTCTATGACAAGCTGGCCGAGCTGGGCCCGCAAGCACTGGTCGACACCATCAATGCCATGGCCGCCGGTGAAACCGCTGCCGAGGTGCAAGATGATGCGCTGGCCAACTACGCCGAAAAGCTCTCCAAGGAAGAGGCCCGCATCGACTGGTCGATGGAGGCTGTTGCCATCGAACGCTGCATCCGCTCGTTCAACCCCTGGCCCATCAGCTGGTTTGAAGTAGCTGACCAGACCATCAAGGTATGGCAAGCCGCCGTCATCGACATCGACCACGGCCAACCCGCCGGCACCCTGCTCAAGGCCGACAAGCAGGGGATCGATATCGCGACCGGCAAAGGGGTACTGCGCCTGCTGACCCTGCAACCGCCCGGCAAGAAGGCGATGTCCGTTTCGGATCTGCTCAACTCTCGCCGCGACTGGTTTGAACCCGGCACGCAATTGAATTGAACTGGATTGAATTGACACAGGCGGGGCCCAGGCCCCGACTTGCGCATCTAAGGTAACTCTATGAAAACACGTGCACAGGCCGCTCTCGTTATTCAACAGGTGCTGGATCAGGGTCAATCCCTCTCCGCTGTTCTGCCTGCTGCCCAGGAGAAGGTCGCGCCTCGCGATCGCGCTCTCCTGCAAGAACTCTGCTACGGCACCCTGCGCTGGCTGCCCCGCCTCGATGCGGCAGTCAACGAGATGATGGACAAGCCGCTCAAGAACAAGAGCCGCATTTTCCACTACCTCATCCTGGTCGGTCTCTATCAGCTCATCTACACCCGCATTCCGGCTCACGCCGCGGTGGCCGAGACCGTCAACGCCGTCAAACTGCTCAAGGGCACCTCCCTGCGTGGCCTCATCAACGGCGTGCTGCGCAACTTCCAGCGCAGCGCCGAAGTCATTCTGCTGCGCATCGACCGCGTTCCCAGCATTCGCCTCGGTCATCCGGAGTGGCTCACCAAGCGCCTGCGTCAGGCCTATCACGATGAGTGGGAATTCATCATGGAGGCGAACAACCAGCGCCCCCCCATGTGGATCCGCAACAACAGCCAGCGCCAGAGCCGCGATGCCATGCTGGCTCGCATGGCCGAAGCCGGCATCAATGCCGTGGCCGGTGAAGAGGGTGAGGATTGCATCCTGCTGGAACGTCCTTGTGATGTGACCAAGCTGCCCGGCTTCGAGGTCGGTGACTGCTCGGTACAGGATGGTGCAGCACAACAGGCCGCGGCACTGCTCGACCCGCAACCGGGCGAGTGGGTGCTGGATGCCTGCGCGGCCCCCGGCGGCAAGACTGCCCACCTGCTGGAGCGTCAGCCCAAGCTGGCTGGCGTGGTTGCCGTCGATGCCGATGAAAACCGCCTCAAGCGGGTGCAGGAGAACCTGGACCGCATCGGCCTGAGCGCCAAGGTTATCCACGGCGATGCCGCAGCACCGGAACAGTGGTGGCCGGAGGGTCAGTTTGACCGCATCCTGCTGGATGCTCCCTGCTCCGCCACCGGCGTCATCCGCCGCCACCCAGACATCAAGTGGCTGCGCCGTGATCAGGACATTCGCGAGCTGGCCGAGTTGCAGCGCCGCATTCTCAATGCCCTCTGGGGCAAGCTGAAAAGCGGCGGCACCCTGCTCTACGCTACCTGCTCCGTCCTGCCGGAAGAGAACCGCGAACAGATCCGCGCCTTCCTTGCCGCGACCAAAGATGCCAAATTGGTACCGCTGCACGAACAGGACACCCCGGACTGCCCGGGCCGCCAGTTCCTGCCGGGTGAAGCCGAGATGGATGGCTTCTACTACGCCAAACTGGTCAAGCTCTGAGCCGGGCATGACAAACCTCATTCGGGATTGCCGCCAGCTCCGTTCTGGCGCTCCCCTTTACAGCCTCAACGTGAGTAGACGTTCCCTATGAAAATCATCATTTTGGGAGCCGGCCAAGTCGGCGGCACCCTGGCCGAGAACCTGGCCGGGGAGAACAACGACATCACCCTCGTCGACACCGACAGCGAGCGCCTACGCGAGTTACAAGACAAGTTCGACCTGCGGGTGGTCAACGGGCACGGCGCTCACCCCAAGGTGCTGCGCGAAGCGGGGGCTCAGGATGCCGACATGCTGGTCGCCGTCACCAACAGTGACGAGACCAACATGATCGCCTGTCAGGTGGCCTACTCCCTGTTCAACACCCCGAACAAGGTGGCGCGGATCCGCTCGCCAGCCTATCTGACCGAACGGGATCGCCTGTTCCTGCCCGAATCGGTGCCGGTGGATCACCTGATCGCGCCGGAGCAACTGGTGACCGACTATGTGCGTCGTTTGATCGAGTATCCGGGTGCCCTACAAGTGGTTGATTTTGCAGGTGGTCGCGTCGGTCTGGTGGCGGTCAAAGCCTACTACGGTGGCCCGCTGGTGGGCAACGCCCTCTCCACCCTGCGCGAGCACATGCCCAACATCGAAACTCGGGTAGCGGCCATCTTCCGTCAGGGCCGCCCGATCCGCCCGCAAGGCACCACCATCATCGAAGCGGATGACGAGGTCTTCTTCGTGGCGGCGGCGGGCCATATCCGTGCTGTGATGTCGGAGCTGCAGCGCCTCGAGAGCCCCTACCGCCGCATCATGATCGTCGGTGGTGGCAACATCGGCGCGGGTCTCGCACGCCAGCTGGAGAAGCGCTACAGCGTCAAGCTCATCGAGCGCAACCAGAAGCGGGCGGAGCAGCTCTCCGAACTGCTGGAGAACACCATCGTCTTCTGTGGCGATGCGGCGGATCAGGAGCTACTGGCCGAGGAGCATATCGATCAAATCGACGTCTTCATCGCCGTGACCAACGAGGATGAGGCGAACATCATGTCGGCGCTGCTCGCCAAGAAGATGGGCGCCAAGAAGACCATGGTGCTGATCCAGCGCGGCGCCTACGTGGATCTGGTGCAGGGCGGTTCTATCGATATAGCCATCTCGCCCCAGCAGGCCACCATCTCGGCCCTGCTGACACACGTGCGTCGGGCCGATATCGCCAACGTCTACAGCCTGCGCCGCGGCGCGGCCGAGGCGATCGAGGCGATTGCCCACGGTGATGAGAACACCTCCAAGGTGGTCGGCAAGACGGTGGGCGAGCTCAAGCTGCCGCCGGGCACCACCATCGGTGCCGTAGTGCGCGGGGATGAGGTGCTGATCGCCCACGATCGCACCAAGATCCAGCAGGATGACCACGTGGTCATGTTCCTGGTGGACAAGAAGTACATCCCGGAAGTGGAGCGGCTGTTCCAGCCAAGCCCCTTCTTCCTGTAACGTCTTCATGCACACAGGCTGTCAAACCAGACCCGGCTCAGCTCCCCCAAGGGGATGGTCCGGGTCTTTTGTTAATCAACGACCAGGTTATCGAACATGATCAAGCTGCGTCCCATTATCTTCACCCTCGGGCTGGTGCTCTCCAAGCTGGCGCTCTTCATGTGGCTGCCCACCTTGCTGGCACTGCTCACCGGGTCAGAGGGATTTGTCGAGTTTCTCAAGTCCGTGCTGATCACCCACGGCGCCGCCCTGCTCTGCCTCCATTACGGTCGTAAGGCGGAGTTTCATCTGGGGGTGCGGGAAATGTTCCTGCTCACCACCTCGGTCTGGGTGGTGGCCTGCATCTTCGGCGCCCTGCCCTTTGTCTTCATCACCCACATCAACTTTACCGACGCCTACTTCGAGACCATGTCGGGGGTGACCACCACGGGCTCTACCGTGCTCTCCGGCCTCGACAACATGGCCCACAGCATCCTGTTGTGGCGATCCATCCTGCAGTGGCTGGGGGGGGTCGGCTTTATCGTGATGGCGGTTGCCGTACTCCCCTATCTCAACGTCGGCGGCATGAAGCTGTTCCAGACCGAGAGCTCGGACTGGTCGGATAAAAGTGCGCCACGGGCCAAGACGGTCGCCAACAACATTGTCGTGGTCTATCTGGTGCTCTCCATGCTCTGCTTCATGGCCTACTGGGCCAGCGGCATGAATATGTTCGAGGCGATCAACCACGCCATGACCACCCTCAGTACCGGCGGCTACTCCACCTCCGATCAATCCATGTCCCACTTCTCCAACTCGGCACACTGGATTGGTACCCTGTTCATGTTCCTTGGCGGCCTGCCCTTCCTGCTCTATGTGCAGAGCCTCAACCACAGGGACTACAGCCTGCTCAAGGATGCCCAGGTGCGCGGCTTCTTCTGGCTGGTGGTCTGGGTCACCGTCATCATGACCTTCTATCTGTGGGAGAGAGATCTGTTCGGCTTCTGGGATGCCCTGCGCATCAGCTGTTTCAACATCGTCTCGGTACTCACCACCACCGGCTATGGCCTTGGTGACTTCGGCACCTGGGGGCCGCTCACCAGCATCGTCTTCATCGTGCTGCTGGCTCTTGGGGCCTGCTCTGGCTCCACTGCGGGCGGCCTCAAGATCTTCCGGGTACAGGTGGCCTTTGCCCTGTTCAAGAAGCAGATGCGCCAACTGATGCACCCTTCCGGCGTATTTCCCCAGAAGTACAACGGCCGGACGGTCAATGATGCCATCATCCGATCAATGATCTCCTTCGTGCTGGCCTACTTCGCCATCATTCTGGTGATAGCCGCCCTTCTGGGCGCCATCGGGCTTGACCCCCTGACAGCCATATCCAGCTCCATCACTGCCGTTGCCAACGTCGGCCCGGGCATGGGCCCGGTGGTCGGCCCCAGCACCAACTTTGCCAGCCTGCCGGAATCGGCCAAATGGCTGCTGTCATTCGGCATGCTTCTGGGACGACTGGAGATCCTGACGGTCGCCGTGCTCTTCTTCCCCTCCTTCTGGCGCCAGTAATCCCTCACTGCAATGTCTAGTCCTGAAATAGGTTTACACATTTTCAACTAGCATTTCTCTACTCAGAACCCCCTATGTACCGCATCGGG
>NZ_JAAKRF010000011.1:0-114958 GCF_049173005.1 Aeromonas sp. 602658
AACATCTGCGGCGTCAGGGCATGCCAGAGCTGCTCGCGCTCGACGGTGGCGATGATATTGCCCTCCCCATCGGAGCGTTTCATGGTATCGCGCACCCGGCTGCCGAGAATGGCACCGCCGCAGTTCATGGCCGCGGCAATCAGCGCATCGAGATCGCCGTGAGTCAGACAGGGGCGGGCCGCATCGTGCACCAGCACCCACTTCCCTTGCGCCACATGGAGACCATTGAGGACGGAAAAGGCGCGCTCGGCGCCTCCCTCTACCCGCACAATGCGCGGGTCGGCCGCCACGGGCAGTGCCTCGAACCAGCGATCATGGGGCGCCAGCGCCACGATCACCTGGGCGATGGCCGGGTGGGAGAGCAGCCTCTCCAGGGTATGTTCGAGAATGGTTTTACCCGCCAGTTGCAGGTACTGTTTGGGGCAATCGGCCCCCATTCGGCTGCCGATACCGGCGGCAGGGACGATCGCCGTCAGGCCGGATACCCGGCTGGCATCAGTCATCGTAGGGCTCATCGTCCGGCGCTGTCTCTTTGTCTTTCTCTTTGGGGATGATCCGGTAGAAGGTCTCCCCCTGCTTGATGTAACCCAGATCGTTGCGCGACAACTCCTCGATGGCCTCGAGGCCAGAGGTGAGATCATCTATCTCGCGGTAAATGAGGTCGTTACGATCCTTGAGAGTCTGGTTGTCCCGCTGTTGCTGCGAGATGGCCTCCGACAGGTTCTGATAATCGGATAGCCCGTTCTTCCCCAGCCAGAGGTCATATTGCAGTCCCCCCAGCAGGAGGATCAGGATCAGGGTGAATAGCCGCATGCACTAGGTCTCCTTCAGGCGGCCTAGTGTCCCATATTCGGTGCCAAGACAAAAGAAAGCGAGCACACGGGAGCCACCGGCCGAACATAAAAAAGTGCCCAAGAGTGAATCAGATAGCACAAAGCCCCGCCAAACCGGTGCAAGGATGGCCAACCAGGGCGCTCCTTGTCCGGGGGCGGGGCTCTCAATCAGAAAGCGGTAAGGGGGATCAGTTCACCGCGACCGGCTCTCCCGCGCTCTCGGCCGGGGTGTTGTACTCCTCCTCGGCATCGCGGAAACGCTCCAGCATCGCTTTTGAGGGCGCTTCGCCCAGCAGACTGCCCACCACGATGGCCAGCAGCGCAAACAGGAAGCCCGGGATGATCTCATACAGCCCCAGCCAGCCGAACTGCTTCCAGACGATGACGGTGATGGCACCGACCAGCATGCCGGCCAGCGCGCCGTTGCGGGTCATCCGCGGCCACAGCACGGAGAGCAGCACCACGGGGCCAAAGGCGGCACCGAAACCGGCCCAGGCGTAGCTCACCAGCCCCAGCACCCGGTTTTCCGGATTCATGGCGACGGCGATGGCAATCACCGCGATCAGCAGCACCATCAGGCGACCCACCCACACCAGCTCACGCTGAGAGGCGTTCTTGCGCAGGAAGGGCTTGTAGAGATCCTCGGTGATGGCGCTGGAGCAGACCAGTAATTGACAACTTAGAGTGCTCATCACCGCCGCCAGAATGGCGGAGAGCAGTACACCGGCGATCCAGGGGTTGAACAGGATCTTGGAGAGCTCGATAAAGACCCGCTCCGGGTTGCCGGTCACCCCAGCCGCCACTTCTGGGAAGCGGGCGAAGTAGGCCAGCCCGAAGAAGCCGATGGCCACCGCGCCTGCGAGGCAGAACACCATCCAGGTCATGCTGATGCGACGGGCATTGGCCATGGAGTGGTGGGAATCCGCCGCCATGAAGCGGGCCAGAATGTGGGGCTGGCCGAAGTAACCAAGGCCCCAGGCCATCAGCGAGACAATGGCGATCACATCCAGATTCTTGAACATGTCGAGGTTGGTGGCGCTCTTGGCGGCCACCTCGATCATGGCGCTGTCCACCCCGCCGACGGCGATGATGACGAAGACCGGGGTCAGGATCAGGGCGAAGATCATCAGGGTCGCCTGCACCGTATCGGTCCAGCTCACCGCGAGGAAGCCGCCGAAGAAGGTGTAGGTGATGGTGGCGGCGGCACCGACCCAGAGGGCGGTGTTGTAATCCATGCCGAAGGTGCTCTCGAACAGACGAGCACCGGCCACCACGCCGGAGGCGCAATAGATGGTGAAGAACAGCAGGATCACCAGCGCCGAGAGAATGCGCAGCACCTTGCTGTGATCTTCAAAGCGATAAGTGAAGTAGTCCGGCAGGGTCAGTGCGTTGCGGTTCTTCTCGGTATGTACCCGCAGGCGGCCCGCTACCCAGCGCCAGTTGAGGTAGGCACCGATGACCAGACCGATGGCGATCCAGCTCTCGGAGATGCCGCTGACGAAGACGGCGCCGGGCAGCCCCATCAGTAACCAGCCGCTCATGTCGGAGGCGCCGGCAGAGAGAGCGGTAACCCAGCTCCCCATCCGGCGACCGCCCAGAATGTAGTCATCAAAGTTGCGGGTGGCGCGATAGGCGACGAAGCCGATCAACACCATTCCGAGGATATACACCAGGAAGGTGATTAACATGGGTGTGCTAGCTGTCATGCAAAACTCCGTTTTGTGTCATTTTCTGCCCGCTCTGGTGACGGGCTCATCCCTAAAAAACCGGCCTAGCTTAATCAGCCGTTCGCGCCAGCTCAACCACTTTTAACAAACACAAAACACAATAAAAACCTTTGCGCATCAAATCATCTGCCGCATCAAGAGGATGGCGCCAGATTTCCTGCCGTGGCCGTGACGGCCATCTCGCAGCGCCAGCCGCTATTGAGCGTTATGTTTTCACATTTTGTTACTATCCATTTTTTTACAAGCCAGCGCCCCGCTCCTACACTCCCCGCCCTGTCTCATCACACCAGTCAGAGGTCGGCACCATGTCATCTCATCTGTCACACCTGCGAACCCTCGCCCGCCGCCTTCATCCGGTGGAGGAGTCGGGTCATCTCATCCGACGGGCCAAGTATGTGGGGCGTCTCTGGCTCAATCCCAGCGCCCGCGCCCTCTATCGCCAGCAGCAGGAGCAACCGCTGCTGGCGCAGGCGATCAGCCGCTTCCCCGATATTCTGGAAAAGCCGATCCACCCCTATCGCCACAAGGGGCTCAGCAAGCGCCTGCGAGCCGGGCTTATCAGCGGCCACTACCAGCAGCTGGCACGTCAGCTGCCCAAGGCGCAACAACTGGCAATCTACAGCGGGCGCGGCCTGCTGCTGGCCCAGTGGCAGAGCGACAAGCTAACGGCACCGCTGACCCTGCAACTGGATTACCAAACCCACATGGGCAAAGAGGGGGAGATGAGCCTGACCCTCAAGCTGGGTGACGCGGCCCTCTATTACATGGCCCTCAATCTACGCCCCGCGCCGAACCCGACCCTCGAGATCTGCTCGCTGCAGGGCGGCAAGGGGCAGAGCGAGGAGATCAAGCAGGTCACCAAGGCGTGCGGCGGGCTGCGCCCCATGTCCCTGCTGGTCTATATGGCCGCCGAGCTGGCCCGGGGGTTGGCGTGCAAGAGCCTGCTCGGGATCCGCACCCAAAGCCACGTCTATCAGAGCAGCAAACGCACCGCCGATCGGGTCAAGTTCGACCTCGACGGCTTGTGGCAGGAGCATCAGGGCTGTGTGCAGGATGAACTCTGGATGAGCCTGCCGCTGGAGGTGCCCCGCAAGACGCTGGAGGAGATCCCCTCCCGCAAGCGGGCCAGCTACAAGGCGCGTTATCAGCTGCTCGATCAGCTCGGCAGCGAGCTGCAGACAAATCTGCTGCGAAGCTGAGTCAACCTAGCAGAAACAAAAAGGGCGAACAGCATGCTGTTCGCCCTTTGTCGTGACGGGGATTTGCCGTTAGCGGTTGATCGCCATCGGCATGCCGTTGCGCTGCTCCAGCGCCTGCTTCACCAGTTGGGAGTCGCTGTCGGCGTGGGCAATGAAGCGGGTCACCGCCGGGGTCATCGGCAGCGGTGCCGGCAGCCTGGAGTTGAACTCCTCTTCGCTGCGTGACAGCGGCTGATGCACTTCCAGATAGCGGACACCGTTGGGCTCGAGAGAGGCCTTGATCGGCTGGTTGACGAACTGGACGCGAGTACCGACCGGTACCTGCTTGAACAGGTAGGCGATGTCGTCGTTGCGCAGACGCACACAGCCGTGGCTCACCCGCAGGCCGATGCCGAAGTTGGCGTTGGTACCGTGGATGGCGTACATCTTGCCGATGTAGAGGGCAAACAGACCCATGGGGTTGTCCGGACCGGCCGGCCATACCGCAGGCAGGCTCTCGCCACGGGCGGCATATTCGGCATGCATCTTGGCGGTCGGGGTCCAGGTCGGGCCCGCTTTCTTGCGCTGCACGCTGGTCACCCAGTTCTCCGGGGTGTCGGTGCCCAGCTGGCCGATGCCAATGGGCAGCACTTCCACCACTTTTTTACCCTTGGGGTAGTAGTAGAGGCGCATCTCGGCCACGTTCAGCACGATCCCTTCACGGGGTGCATCCGGCAGGATCAGTTGCTGGGGGATCACCAGCTTCTCGCCGGTCTGTACCAGCAGGGGATCCGCATCGGGGTTGGCTTCGGTCATGTTGGTGAGCCCCAGCTGGAATTTGGCCGCAATGGCCTCCAGCGGCTGGCCGTTCTCTTCGGCCGGAACCACGTATTCCAGATTTTCCCCTACCAGACGGCTGTTGGCCGCAGGCAGAGCATATTCAACAGCGAAAACCGGCGCAGCGGTCAGCAGCAGGCTGTAGCAGAGTGTTGCCACACTATTGCGAAGGAGCTTCATAACTTTCCCATGATGATGACTTGAAGTGACGTCTCTGGGCTGGCAGCTGATCAAGAGGGGATCAGGGGCGCGAAGAGAAGGCCGCCATTTTTCTCCTCTGCACGGCAAATTTCAACTGACAAGTGGCGACGGGTCGATGATTAATATGCGGTTTTTTCCACGTCCTCGACCCGCCCCATTTCCCTGTTTATCCCCGTTGCCAGGCACGCATGTCGTAACCTGTGGGAGATTGGTGCAACCGCAGATGAAATTGCTCAATGATGGCGAAGATATGGTCGAAAATATCGGCCTGGATCCCTTCGTAATCGGCCCATGCGGTAGTCGCGGTGAAGCAGTAAATTTCCAGCGGCAAACCGTCTGAGGTGGGCGCCAGCTGACGCACCATCAGGGTCATGTCCTTGCGAATGCCGGGGTGGGCGCGCAGGTAGGCATCCAGATAGGCGCGCAGGGTGCCGAGGTTGGTGAGGTGACGACCGTTGATTGGACAGCTCAGGGCATCGCTCAGCTGCTGGTTGTAGGCACTCAGCTCCTGCTCCTTGCGACTGAGATAGGGTGCCAGCAGTTGGGCCTGCTTGAGCTGCAACTGCTCATCGGCCGTCAGAAAGCGCACACTGGTCATGTCGATATTGACGCTGCGCTTGATGCGGCGGCCGCCCGACTCGGTCATCCCCTGCCAGTTCTTGAAAGAGTCGGAGATCAGGGCATAGGTGGGAATGGTGGTGATGGTCTTGTCCCAGTTCGACACCTTGACCGTGGTGAGGCCGATGTCGGTCACCTCGCCATCGGCGCCGTACTTGTCCATCTGCAGCCAGTCACCGACGCTCAGCATCCGGTTGGCGGAGAGCTGGATCCCCGCCACCAGCCCGAGGATGGGGTCCTTGAACACCAGCATCAGCACTGCGGTCATGGCGCCCAGACCGCTGAACAGAAACAGCGGCGACTTGCCGAGCAGCAGGGCGATCATCAGGATGCCCACCAGAATGCTGCCTACCAGCTTGGCCCCCTGGAAGATGCCGCGCAGGGGCAAATCCCGACCAAGGCGGGTATAGCGGCTCACCGACAACAGGCAGTCGAGCAGGGCGAAGAAGGCCAGCAGCAGGAACAGCAAGATCCAGAGCTGGGCCACCATCTCGATAAGTTTGAGGCTATCCGATTGACGGGGCAGCCAGATCTCCGCCTGACCAAGCAGCACGGCCCCTTGCAGCACGAAGGCGAGCCGGTTGAAGAGGCGCTGTTGCAGCTGGGGCGGCAGCCACACCTGCTTGGCCTTGCCGAGGATCCCCACCAGCCGGACCAGCAGCACCCGGTGCAGCGCCATGTGCAGCAGCAACGAGGTGATGACGATAAAGCCCAGCGCGATCACCAGCGCCATCATGCTGGTCACTTCCACCCCAAGGCCCGACAACCAGTTAAAAAACGCCTCTTTCATTGCTCTCTCCCGAACCGGGCAGCCCGCTGGCTGCAAAAACAGTGGTGGTCAGGGTACCGCTCCCCTCCCCCATGTCAAATCGGCGTACGCCAGAAATGACAACGCCCGGCACAGGCCGGGCGTTGTTTCAAAGCGAGGCTGACTTAGCAGACCAGGCTCAGGGCATCGCGGGCGATGACCAGCTCTTCGTTGGTCGGGATCACCATAGCGCAACGGCTGTCGGCGGTGGTGATGCGACCTTCGCCACCCAGTACCGCGGCGTTGTTGGCCTCTTTGTCCACCTTGAAGCCGAACAGGGCCAGACGGTTCAGCACCATCTCGCGCACCATGGCGGCGTTCTCACCGATACCGCCGGTGAAGACCACGGCGTCCAGACGACCGTCCATCGCAGCGGCATAGGCGCCGACATACTTGGCCACACGGTAGGTGAAGACATCCAGCGCACGCTTGGCACCGGCGTCGGTGGCGTAGTTGGTGGTGACGTAGCGGCAGTCGCTGCTCGCTTCGGTCAACCCCAGCAGACCGGACTCACGGGTCAGGGTGTGGTTGATCTGCTCCACGCTGTAACCGAGCTGGTCGTGCATGAAGAAGACCACGGCCGGATCGATATCACCGGAGCGGGTACCCATCGCCAGACCTTCCAGCGGAGTCAGACCCATGGAGGTGTCAACGGATTCGCCGTTCTTGATGGCGCAGACAGATGCACCGTTACCCAGGTGGCAGTTGATGATGTTCAGCTCATTCAACGGCTTGCCCAGCTCTTTTGCCGCTTCTTCCGCGATGTAGCGGTGAGAAGTACCGTGGGCACCGTAACGACGGATGCCGTGTTCACGGTAGAGCTTGTGCGGCAGCGCATAGAGGTAGGCCTCTTGCGGCAGGGTCTGGTGGAAAGCGGTGTCGAACACGGCCACGTTCTTCTCGGACAGCTGCGGGAACACTTTCAGCGCGGCGCGAATACCGATGAGGTGGGCCGGGTTGTGCAGCGGGGCGAACGGGATAGCGGCTTCGATGCCGGCGATCACGCTGTCATCGATGCGAACGGAGCGGGAGAACTGCTCGCCACCGTGTACGATGCGATGGCCGATGGCCACCAGCTGACCGGCCAGAGACGGATCCTGCGGCAGGATGTGGCCCACGATGTGGTCGAGCGCTTCCTGGTGAGCGGCACCCGCTCCCAGCATGGCTTCGCCCTTGACCCCGTGGAGTTTCCATTTGATACGTGCATCATCCAGATTGAAGCATTCGGCCAGGCCGGACAGCATGTCCTCACCTGTTTCGGCGTCCATTACGGCAAATTTCAGGGAAGAGCTACCGCAGTTAAGGATCAGTACCAACTTGCTCATTTTCTACATCTTCCTGTGCTTCGGCTTTATGCCGACAGTGTCGTGTCATCCAAAAGAGGATGGGATTCCCCTGCCGGGGGCTTATGGTCGCAGGAGGGTGCGTCCAATTTTTCAATTCTTGCTCTTGAAAGAGTGATCGCAACTTGTGGTGCGTATCACTGGTTTCAATGCTTGCGAGTCTCAACGCATCAGCTGCGCAGGGCTCGCCTCAATGGGAATGCTCAGGCGATAGCCAGCAGATCCTTGTGTACCTTGACCACCAGCTTCTTCACCTTGGCGGGCTGGTTGAAGGTACAGAGCGGGCGGTGCAGCTCGCCCGGCCAGAAGATGGCGAAATCGCCCGGTTGCAGCGCCAGATAAGTGGTCTGCTCGTCATCGACAAACCAGAGGTCGGGATGGGGATGGTCGGCGTCGTCGCTCACGTAATTGTGGGGGCCCACACCAATCCACTCTTCACCGCGCAGCAGCAACTGGATATCGAGATACTGCTGATGGAATTCGCCACGGCGATCCGCGGCTGGCTCGGTCAGATCCTCGCTCACCAGACAGAACAGGTTGAGGCCATCGATCTCGGTCTTGCCGAGCGGAGCGTCACCCCAGTGAGCCACGCTCTTCACCACCTCGGCCATGATGCGGGCCAGCGGGGCGGGCAGCGGCGTCCGCTGCAGGGTGTTCAGGCTACCGGTGATCATGGCGTCTGTTTCCTGTTAGGTATATCTGGGCGGCATCTTTTCCCGCCAATGAAAAAGGACCTGTGACAGGTCCTTCAATAATGCCGTCTGCAATCCGTGCAAACCGGTTTAGAGCTTTTGCTCATGTTCAGCTATATGGGCACTGTTACACACTCGTCAGCACCTTGCCAAGAGACATAATCCCATTTTCATAGTGATCGTACCAGCTGAAACCATATTATTCACCACCCTTTCCCCCTCGACTTTGACCAGACGCAAAAACGGGCGCATCAGCGCCCGTTTTTTTCGCAAAACCGTTTAACAACCGGTTTCATTCAAGCCTTCTTGGCATTTTCCACCGGTTTGGCGTACATGGCCCGCCAGATCGCCTTGTGCTCTTCCGGCACCTCTGACTGACGGGTCAGGAAGGCCGCCTGCTCGATGGTATTGGCCTTGCCGGAGACATCTGCCGCCAGATAGTTGCTGGGGAAGAGGTGGTAGCTGCTCCAGATCGCCTTGTCGATCAGCGCGGCCAGTTCGTCCGGATCGCTGAAGCCCTCGGTGATCGGCGCACCGAAGGAGACATGTACCCGCCCCTTCATGCCGACGATACCGGCGACGATACTCTCGATATCCTCGAACTCTCCCTTCTCGTAGCTGCCGTTGACCGACTTCTCGTAGAGCTCGCGCGCCTTCGCTTTGTCGGTCGGGTCCAGCTCATAGCTGATGCTGACCGGCACGATATTGAGGCTGCGCATGTAGTCGACGAAGTCGATCTTCTGCTTCTTGCCGTCGACGTAGAACATCTTGAGGATGGCGGGATCTGTCTTGTCATCACCATTCTTGGCGCGCCCTTCCTTCTGGGCGATCCAAATGGAGTGACCTTCGTGGACCGAGTTGCCAATATAGGCAGACAGCTCGCCGAGCGCCTTCATCATCTCTCGCGGCCCCTTGGCGGAGCGTTTGACGATAAAGCTCTTGTTGAGCTTCATCAGCTCGGTGGCACAGGGTTTGCGCAGCAGGTTGTCACCGATGGCGATACGCACGGTATCGAAACCGTGGGTGTGCAGCCCCCAGTTGACGAACGCCGGATCCATAGCGATGTCTCTGTGGTTGGAGACAAACAGATAGCCCTGCTCTTTCTTCAGATGCTCGATCCCGGAGAAGGTCACCCCCTTGGTGGAGGTGGCGATCATGCGGGACATGTACCGGGTGACCCCCATCTGGACCTGATGCACAGTGGTCACTTTTGACCATTTGCGGCGCAGGAACAGGCGGATCATCGGGCGGATGGCCCAACCCAGCCAGCTCATCAGGGAACCGAAACGATACTTGGCGATGGCGCCGATAAATTCATCATCCTGGATCAGCCGTTCGATGGCTGCCGGCACTTCTTCATCGCGGTAGGGGCGAATATCCGCGAATCTATCTACTTCAGTCACAATGTCAGCCTTGCATGCTAGGAAACCGCAGCCAACCCGCGTTGGCCGGGGAAAATTCAGGGCGCAATTTTACACGCTTTTATGGCAAGGGGTATGAGACAAGCATGAATAGTGAGATCTGACCAGTTTATTAATCGGATGCCAGTGCCTGCGCGACCGCCGCCTCGGCATGGATGGCAGTAGTGTCGTAGAGCGGCACCGCCGCCCGGGCATCCCCCACCAGTAGGGCAATCTCGGTGCAGCCGAGGATCACCGCCTCGGCGCCAGCGGCCGCCAGCCCCTCGATAATGGCCAGATACTCGGCCCGCGACGATGCACGGATCTCCCCCAGACAGAGCTCGTCATAGATGATCCTGTGTACCCGCTCCCGCCCGGCCTCATCGGGTACCAGCACCGCCAACCCGAAGCGCTCCTGCAAGCGCCCCTTGTAAAAATCCTGCTCCATGGTGAAGCGGGTGCCGAGCAGGCCGACCCGGGTTATCCCGTCCGCCCGCAATTTGGCCGCGGTAGCATCGGCGATATGGAGCAGCGGGATATCGATGGCGGCCTCAATCTCGGGGGCGACCTTGTGCATGGTGTTGGTGCCGATCAGCAAGAAATCGGCACCGCCATCCTGCAACTTGCGCGCCTCCGCCGCCAGCAGACGGGCGGTAGCGGGCCAGTCACCGGCATGCTGCAACCGCTCGATACCGGCAAAATCGACGCTGTTGAGCAGCACCCGCGCCGAGTGCAAACCGCCGAGCTGCGCCCGCACCCCGCGATTGAGCGCCTGATAGTAACTGACGGTGGACTCCCAGCTCATGCCACCCAGCAGACCGATACATTTCATAGGAACTCCTTTCATCCCAAGGGAGGGCAGAACCACGCCACCTTGCAGGCAAGGCCACGCGGACGAGATAAAAAAGGCCCCGCAGGGCCAACAAGACAGCCGGTAAAGGCCCGAGTCAACCCCGGGCTAAATCCAGATCATCCCGACACAGGCGGCCGTCGCCAGCCCCATGCCGAGATTGAAACGCCGCCAGCCCCGGGTTGTGCGAATGATTTGCCGCACCTGGGCGCCAAAAAGCACCCAGAACGCCCCGGTATAGAGGCCGGTAATAAAGAAGATCACCAGCACCCAGAGCGCGGAGGGCCAGTAAGCCTCCCCCGCCAAGGTGAAACCGCTGATGGCGGAGAGCGCCATCATCCATGCCTTGGGGTTGAGCAGTTGCAGCATGGCCCCCTGATGGGCGGGAATGAGCGGCCGGTTGCCCTCGGCCGGGCCGCTGGCGGTCGCCACCTTCCACGCCAGCCAGAGCAGATACGCCGAACCGATAAGCTTGAGGCCATCGTGCAGCAGCGGCACCTTCTCGAACACCACGCCAAGCCCCAGCGCGGTGGCGAGGATCATCAGATTGATCCCCCCCACCACCCCCACCAGCAGCGGCAGCGTGCGGCGAAATCCCTGCGCCGCCCCGGCGCTGGTGAGCAGCATATTGTTGGGCCCCGGCGTGCCGCAGGTAACCAGGGCAAACCCCGCCAGGGGCAGTAACCAGTTCAGATCCATCTCAACCTCTTGTCGATACAACGCGCCCGTTATGGGGAAAGCCTTCTAATATGCAGAGCCAGCCCCGTGGCGACAAGTCAGAAATGCCTCTTTCTAGGCCACCTCACCAATCAGCGCAGCACGGTTCAATACCAGAGCATCACCACACAGAGTGCCGTCAGCAGGCCGAGGGATCCGTTGAGTCGCCGCCAGCCCCGATCCGAACTGATCCAGTTGCTCAGCTGATGGCCGAACAGTACCCAGACAAAGCAGACCGGCAGGGCCACCAATACAAACATGACCATCACCGCCAGCTGACTCGGCCAGTAACTGGCGCCGGGCAGGCTGAACAGACTGATGGCGGAGATCCCCATCATCCACGCCTTGGGGTTGAGAAACTGAAAGCCCAGCCCCTCCAGCATGGTTAGCGGACGGGCACGTCGGGCCGGATCACTGGGCGCACCGGCCACCGCGATACGCCACGCCAGCCACAGCAGATAGAGGCTGCCGAAGATCTGCAAACCGAGGCGCAGCAAGGGCCAACGCTCGAACAGCGGATAGAGCCCCAGCGCCAGCACCAGTTGCAGCACCGGCTGCCCCAATCCGACCCCGAGCAGATGTGGCAGGGTGCGACGCACCCCGAAGTTGGCGCCGGAGGCCGTCAGCATCAGGTTGTTGGGCCCCGGCGTACCGCAGGTGAGTACGGCAAAACCGAACAGGGTGACATACCACTCCATCGTCATATTGTGACTCCTTGCTTGCCACATTGTATCGATACAATGTGTGCTATTTGGTTGTTATCAGGTTGAAATTCACGCTATATTGACAACAAATTTTGATCAATGGATTTATTGTCACCATGACAATCTGGACACCCGACCTTGCTCCCTTCGATGGCCCCCTCTACCTCAAGCTGGTCAAAGCGATCGAACAGGGGATCGCGAATGGCGAGCTGCCACCGCAGACCCGATTGCCAACCCACCGATCCCTGGCGGATCGTCTGGGTGTCACCGTCGGCACCGTCACCCGCGCCTACAGCGAGGCGGAGCGGCGTGGCCTGCTGGCCGCCCGGGTGGGACACGGCACCTGGGTCAAGGGAGCGAACACGGATCCCGCCAATGAGTGGGTGATCCGCCAGGAGGAGGGGCACCGCATCGAGCTGTGGCAGAACCTGCCGGTGCAGCTGGATCGGGCGGCCATCATTCGCCCCATGCTGGGGGAAGTGGCGGACGGGGATCTCAACGCACTGCTCGGCTACGACAAGGAGGCGGGACGACCGGATCAGCGCCAGCAGTTTGTCGACTGGCTGGCGGAGCAAGGGGTGGCCTGCAGTGAGGATCGCCTGCTGTTCAGCCACGGCGCCCAGCACGGCATCATGCTGGCGCTGCTGGCTACCAATTGCGTGGGGGAAACCATCCTGTGCGAAGGGCTGAGCTACCCCGGTATGCTGGGTAACGCTCGCCAGCTGAAGAATCAGGTGGTGGGACTGGCGATGGACGAGGAGGGACTGCAGCCCGAGGCGCTGGACGCCGCCTGCCGCACCCGCCGGGCCAAGCTGCTCTACCTCACCCCGACCCTGCAAAACCCCACCACCGCCATCATGAGTCTGGCGCGGCGGGAGGCCATCGTCGCCATCGCCCGTCGCCACGATCTGCTGATCATCGAGGATGACGTCAACGGCCTGCTGCCCCAGCAACCTGTGATCCCTCTGGTCAATCTGGCGCCGGAGCGGGTCATCTATCTGGGCAGTCTGGCCAAGATCGCCTGCGGCGGCCTGCGGGTGGGCTTCGTGCTGACGCCCCCCGCCCTGCGCAGCGCCTTCGCCCAGACCATGCGGCTGTCGAGCTGGATGGTGAGCCCGCTGCTGATAGAGCTCGCCTGCAAAATGGTCAGTCAGCGCCAGATCATGCCGCTGGTCGAGCAGCAGCGGGAGATCCTCAAACGCCGTGGCGAACTGCTGCGCCACCTGCTGCCTGCCGCCCGCTGGCAGCCGGGCAGCATGCACGCCTGGCTGCCACTGCCTGAGCCCTGGCGCAGCCAGCAGTTTGCCGCTGCCGCCGACGCCCTTGACGTTGGCGTGGCGAGCGGGGAACACTTCGCCGCCGGTCAGTTTGCCGCTCCGCAAGGGGTGCGCCTGAGCCTGAGCCAACCCGCCACCGACGCCCGGGTCGGCGAGGGGCTGGCCCGTCTGGCCCAACTGCTGCAGGGGACGCCCCCGAGCAATCCCCTGCTATAGTCAGGGCCAACCGACCTGACCATCACGCTTCATCGTCATTGCCAAGGAGATGCCGTGCCCCCCATCAGAGCCACCCTGCTGCTTGCCACCCTGTTGCTGGGTGGCTGCGCCTCGTCAACGACCCACCAGCAGCTGGGGGCCGCGCTCAATGGACTGGAAGGGGAGTTGCAACGACTGGAAGAGGAGCTGGCGGCCATGAACTGCCTGCACTATCAAAAGGCGATCGATGCACCGCTCAGTTTGCACCGCGCACTCGGGGCGCCGCAGCCCACGCCAGAGGGGCTGGTGCCGGTGGCCAGCAAGCTGGAGGATGGGCCAATCCTGCGCTATCAATATCGCCTGCCTGCGGGTATGGCGAGTCTGCCCCAGGACAACCTCTGCCAGCGCTACGAGTTCGAGCTGCGCCATCTGGGCCGCCTCGGCAAGCTCGAAGTCAGCTGGCAAGGGAAACTAGGGAGTGGTTCACACCTGATCCGTCAAACAGAGTGTGTCTTTCTCACCGGGGTACATGGCTCCCGGTAACCACCTATAGTGCCCTCTCCCTTCCCGCGCTGACTACTGTCACTTTTCCTCCCTCCGCAGAGTTGTCGCTATGTTCCTCTTGGGTCTACTCTGATCTACTCGTGGAGTATTGAAAGGACGCGTGCATGACGATACTGCTGCTCGAAGAGGATCCCCTGCTCCGTAGCGCCATCACCAGAGAACTGACCGAACAGGGTATTCCTGCTGAACGGATCCACCACCACAGCCATCCGGGTCAGGAACGCAGCGGTCTGCTCACCCTGCTGCAACAACAGCCATTCGATGCCATTGTCTGCCAGCAAAATAGAAAACTGGGCCATGACGGCGCCCGCCTGCTGCATGAGGCACACTACCTCGGCCTGCTGCAACCCGCCTGCGTCCTGTTGTTGCTGGATGCGGACCAGAACGAGCAGGATTTTCTCCCCTCGGACCTCTACTTCTCCCTCCATCTGCCACTCCCCTTCATGGCAGGAGAGCTCACGACTGTGCTCAAGCAGTTGGCACAACTGAGCAAAATGACCCACACCCTCGCCCCTCCGGCCCTGCTGCGGGAGTGGAAACTGGCGACCGCACTCTGTGAAGACCTGCTCTATCAACGGGACAACCGCCCCCTTGCCCCCTGGCTGGATCGGTTCAAGGGCTACCTGCTGCTGCAATCCAGCGAACAGCTCACTGCCGCTCAGCATTATGCCCTCTGCGCCAACGAGTATCGGGCAAGCTGGCCAAGGGTCGGACTGTTTTACGCCATGTTGGGATTGGGCAAACTGCAGAGTGCCGAAACTGACTTGCAGCGTCATCAGGCCATATTGCCGACCGCCACCCGACTGGAGCTGCAACTCGCCAGCCAGCTGCACCAACATCAGTGGCAGGCAGCCTGGGAGACCATGGTGCAGCTGCAGCAAGTCCGCCCTCATCAACCACGCTGGCATCAGCTGGCCATGATTCTGGGACTGTTACAGCAAGACGAGAGGAAGGTACTGGAACAAGCCAGCACCCTGAATCTTCACTATTTCAGTGAGCTGCGCGTCCGGTTGGCCATCGACCACTTCATGATCAATGCCATGCTGGCGGTACTGTGGCATGCACCGTCCAGCAACCGGATCCGCTCCCTGAAACAGGAGTGGACCCACCTGCAGCGAACAGTGAACCTGCCTCCCCAGGAGTACGAGCTGTTGCAAGCACTGATGCAGGGACTGGATTACTGCTTCGACGAGGCGTTGATCCTGATCGCCCACCATCAACCCAACCAGGCGAGCGAGAACCATCTCACCCTGTTGTTGGGCTTTGCCGTCTGTCAGTTTTGTGGCCTGCCCCATCATGCCCAGCGTTATCTCGCCCAACTGGCACACTACCGTGACCGTGTCGCGCCCCACCCACTGACCCGTAAACTGTTTCACCATCTGCTAACGGAACTGGGCCAACGGTTGACGACGCGGGAGCAGCGCCTGACCAGCTTGCGCCAGACCCGCCATCAGGGGATACAAAAAGGTGATTATCAACTGGCTCTGCAGGCCGGCTTGCAGTTGCTGGAGGAGTTCCCTGCCCTGCCCGGCGATGCCTGGCAATTGCTGGAACTGCTGCAACACAGCTGGCCGACGGGCATGGCTGCCCCTAAGGTAGCGCTGCTGGTCGATACCCTGGAGCGGCGCCTCAAGCACAGCCCTGCGTTTCTGGATCAACATGCCCAGCAGTACCAGCGTACTCTGCAGGAGATCCGCACCCACTTGCAGCCGCACCTCTCCGGCAGTGGCCCATCCAGCCTGGCCAAGGGGCCCCCGGAGTCATGATGAAGCAGCAGGGGGTGCACTTACCTGCGCCACCAGCCACCACATAGAGAGAGGGGAGCCTTGGCTCCCCTCTATTCATTTCGTGTACCCTTATGGCCCTCAAGGACGGGCACAAGCAGCTACGGTGACAGATGACTGTTATGTACCCGGGCTCAGCCCAGTGCATCACTCTCCAGCGCCGCCTTGAGAAAATCTTTCCAGCTGATAATGCCGACCAGGGCGCCATTCTCCAGCACCGGCAGGCAGGATACCCCCTTCTCCAGCATCAGCTTGACGCCGTCGCGCACGGTGAGATGGGGAGCGATGGTGACGAGCTGACGACTCATGATCTGGTGGGCCCGCTTGTTGAGGGTTTCGGTATCGCGGCTCATCTCGGCTTCGGAGTCGAGATAGGGGCTGATGGCACGGAACAGATCCCGATCCGAGATGACCCCCACCAGCTCCTCCTCTTCCATCACCAGCAGGTGGCGAAAGTGTGCCTGCTCGAAGATATCCCTGATGACTCGGAGTCGATCATCCATTGAAACGGTGGCGACCCGGGTCGTCATAATATCCCTGATATGCATGCTAACCTCCCGTAACCAAACTGGTTTCTCTGTTATGGCATGTTTTTGCAGCGCCAGCCAGTGGCCAGCCCTTCGCTACAGTGCAAATCAGCGTCATTTCACGTAAGATCCGCGCCAGTTTTTCTCCTCCATTTTGAGCAAGCAGATCCCACCCATGATAGTTGCCAGTCAAATCGAACTGATCCGCGGCGGCCGCAAGCTGCTGGACAACGCCTCCGCCACCATTCACCCCGGCCACAAAGTGGGTCTGGTGGGCAAAAACGGCTGTGGCAAGTCCACCTTTTTTGCACTGGTACGGGGCGAGCTGGCCATCGACAGCGGCACCTTCAGCCTGCCCGCTGGCTGGCAGATTGCAGGCGTCGCGCAGGAGACCCCGGCGCTCGACTGCTCCGCGCTCGAGTATGTGATCGACGGCGACAAGGAGTTCCGCTCGCTGGAAGCTCAGCTGGTGCAAGCCGAGCGGGATGACAATGGTCTGCTGGTGGCCGAGCTGCACGGTCGCCTCGATACCATCGGCGCCTACAGCATTCGCGCCCGCGCCGCCGAACTGCTGCACGGCCTCGGTTTCAGCGACGAGCAGCTGAGCTCGCCGGTGCGCAGTTTCTCCGGTGGCTGGCGCATGCGTCTGAACCTCGCCCAGGCGCTGCTCTGCCGCTCCGATCTGCTGCTGCTCGATGAACCGACCAACCACCTGGATCTCGATGCGGTGATCTGGCTGGAGAAGTGGCTCAAGGGCTATCAGGGCACGCTGGTGCTCATCTCTCATGACCGCGATTTCCTCGATTCGGTCATCAGCCGCATCATCCATATCGAGAATGGCAAGCTCAACGAATACACCGGCGGCTACTCCGACTTCGAACTGCAGCGCGCCGAACAGCTGGCCCAGCAGCAGTCGATGTACGAGAAGCAGCAGCGGGAGATGTCCCACATGCAGGCGTATGTGGACCGCTTCCGCTACAAGGCCTCCAAGGCCCGTCAGGCCCAGAGCCGCCTGAAAGCGATGGAGCGGATGGAGAAGATCCTGCCCGCCCACGCCGACTCCGAGTTCAGCTTCGAGTTTCGCGAGCCGTCGGCCCTGCCGACCCCGCTCATCGCCATGGAAAACCTCTCTGCCGGTTACGGTGACAAGGTGATCCTGGAGAAGATCAAACTCAATCTGGTACCGGGTTCGCGCATCGGTCTGCTCGGTCGCAACGGCGCCGGTAAGTCCACCTTTATCAAGATGCTGTCGGGCTCCAACCCGCCGCTCTCCGGCAAGCTCGAAGTGAGCGCCGGGGTGAGCATCGGCTACTTCGCCCAGCATCAGCTGGAGACCCTGCGTCTCGATGACTCCCCGCTCGATCATCTGGCCCGCCTCGCGCCGGACAAGACCGAGCAGGAGCTGCGCAACTATCTGGGCAGCTTCGGTTTTCACGGTGACAAGGCGCTCGACAAGGTGGCCCCCTTCTCCGGTGGCGAAAAAGCGCGGCTGGTGCTGGCGCTGATCACCTGGCAAAAGCCGAACCTCCTGCTGCTGGATGAACCGACCAACCACCTGGACCTGGAGATGCGCCACGCCCTCACCATGGCGCTGCAAGGCTTCGAAGGGGCCATGGTAGTGGTCTCCCACGACCGTCACCTGCTGCGTACCACCACAGATGACTTCTATCTGGTGCACGGTGGCCGGGTCGAGCCGTTCGACGGCGATCTGGACGACTACCACAAGTGGCTCGGCGAGCAGGAGAAAGAGGCCAACGCCAAACCGGCGGATGGCCCCGTCTCTGCCAACTCGGCAGTGGCGCGCAAGGATCAGAAGCGGCGCGAGGCGGAGTTCCGCCAGCAAACCCGTCCGCTGCGCCAGAAGCTGGAAAAGCTCGAAGCGAGCATGGAGAAGCTGCAAGGCAAGCTTGGCGACATCGAGAGCCAACTGGCCGACCCCGCCATCTACGAAGAGAGCGCTAAAACCAAGCTCTCCGAACTGCTCAAATCCCAGGGCCCCCTCAAGGAGCAGCTGGAAGAGGTAGAGCTGGAGTGGATGAGCCTCTCCGAAGAGCTGGAAACCATGGAGCAAGCCTTCTTTGCGTGACGAACAGCTGATGGCCAGCGAGCGGGTCGCGGTCCACGAATTGCCGACGCCGATCGGCTTCTGGCACTGGAGCGGCAAGGTCTACGGTGAGCGCAGCCAGGATTGGCTCACCGTGCAGGAGCAGGGGGGCAACGTCAATCTGGCGCTGCTGCTGCACCGGCTCGATCAACTCGGCATCGTGGTCGATCTCACCGACCTGCAACCGGCGCTGGTGCAGACCGAGGCGGTGCTGACCCCGTGGCGCGCCCTGCGCCAGAGCGCCAAGACGCGACTCGACGAGCAGCAGTATCAGTCGATGCTGGCCCACGAACTGGAGCTGGAGCGGCTGCAACAGGGCGTCCTGTTGCAGACCCTGCGCAGCCTCTCCCTGTTTCGCGGCAACAGCCGCAATTTGTTGAACTATCTATCGTTACTGGGTGCCCAGCAGGGCCCCCTCAGAGATCTAATATGCTGAGCTATCGCCACGCCTTTCACGCCGGCAACCATGCCGACGTGCTGAAACACGCCGTTCAGGCCCTGATCATCGAGTCCCTCAAGAAGAAGGAGAAACCCTTCATCGTGCTGGACACCCATGCCGGTGGCGGTCTCTACGACCTGCGCGGCGACTGGTCCCAGAAGAAGGCCGAGTATGCCGACGGCATCGGCCGCCTGTGGGACGAGCGAGCACAGTGGTCTGCCATGGCCCCCTATCTAGGCGTCATCGAGGAGATGAACCAGAACGGTGAGCTGCACTACTACCCCGGCTCGCCGGAGCTCTCCCGTCGCCTCACCCGCGAGCAGGACAAGCTGGCGCTGATGGAGCTGCACAACAACGAGGTCGAAGATCTGCGCGCCAACATGGGCTATGACCCTCGCGTGGCCGTGCACCACCGTGATGGCTTCGAGGGGCTGATCGCCCTGCTGCCGCCCACCCCGCGCCGCGGGCTGGTGCTGATCGACCCGCCCTATGAGCTCAAAGAAGATTACTTCGCCGTGGTCGATACCCTGAAAAAGGCGCAGAAACGCTGGGCGACCGGCATTTATGCCCTCTGGTATCCCATCCTTGGGCAAGAGGCGGACAAATCCCGCGACATGCTGCGCGCCATCAAGCGCGAAAACTTCGGCAACGTGCTGGTGGCCGAGCTGGAAGTTGCCGGTCAGACTGCCGACTGGGGCATGAACGGCTCAGGCATGCTGATCATCAGCCCCCCCTGGATGCTGGACGAGCAGATTGAAGCCTTCTTGAAGCCCCTCTGTGCCAAACTGGCGCAGGGCGCCGGCGCCCAGTACAAGGTGGAGTGGCTCAACAAGGCCGAGGGTTAATCCCCCGCCCCGCTGCGCTCACCGAGTGCAATAGCAAAAGCCCCATCACGGGGCTTTTTCTATTGGTGCGGCCAGTGTGTGCGGCAGCCTGAGCCTGCGCCCCCTATGAGCGGACAGGCAGATCCTGTTTCAGCGCAACCAGCAACAGGGCCAGCAGGCCAAAGGGCGGAAACAGACAGAGCAAGGAGCAGATTAGGGTGATCAGCGCCGGATGCTCGCTCTTGCGGCGCGCCAGTCGCCAGGCGATGACGCCGACGATGACCATCAGCAACGCAATGAACTGACCAAGCAGGGTGGCATTGATATTCATGAAAGATCCTTTTTCATGGGCAAGTGTGAAGAACCTGTACTTTATCGCCCTGGTTGCGATTGGCAACCGCTGAACCGCACCGGCCGCTCGCCCGTTGATAGGTTTTCCCTATCTGGGCAATAGATGAGAATAGTTTTCATTTAGTCTTATTTTGGCGGATACTCTCATCATCAACAGAGGGAGCCGCCATCATGAAAAAGACCATCAGCTTTGCCATCCTGCACTTCGGTGTCGCCTTTACCGTGGCTTACCTGCTGACCGGTGAGCTGCTGACCGCCAGCCTGATCGCCCTGATCGAGCCCGCCGTCAACACGGTCGCCTTCTACTTTCATGACCTTGGCTGGCACAAGCTCAAGCCAAATCACAGCCTGCAGGCCAAGACCAGCAGCTTCGCGGTGGTCCACTTCTCGGTGGCCTTCGGTGTGGCCTTCCTGCTGAGCGGCGAGCTGCTCACAGGCGGCGTGATGGCGATGATCGAACCGGCCATCAACACAGTGGTGTTCTTCTTCCACGAGCGGCTGTGGCGCGCCCGCAGTCAGCAACTGGCGCTGGCTTGATCAACCGGGCAAGCCGCCTCCCCCTTTATCGCGGCCACAAAAAACCCGATATTCCGGCCAGGAGTGTCGGGTTTTTCCGCTTTGCAGCCATTCAGTTGTGCAAGTGCGCTCGGCTCCCCTGCTGCATTGCCCTGTAGAGTGTGCTGTAGTAGGCCGATACACCCTCCTCATTGCTGGAATCTATCGATGAACAAGACCTTGCTTGCCACCCTGCTGTTTGCCCCTCTGCTGGCCAGCGCCGCAACCCCCTCCTTTGACTGCACCAAAGCGTCCGGGTCGGTCGAAACCCTGATCTGCAAGGATGCCGGACTGGCCGCCCTTGATAACGAACTGGCGGCCCTCTACCCCAAGGCGATTGCTGCGCTCTCTCCCGAACAGCTCAAGACAGAGCGCGCCATGCAGCGAGGCTGGATCAAGGGTCGCAACGACTGCTGGAAGGGGCAGGATCTGCGCCAGTGTGTGGAGGATAACTACCTGCTGCGGATCACCGAACTGCAGATCAGCGGCGGCCAGCTGATGGTGCCGGCACCGGTCAACTACCAGTGCGGCAAGAACGTCACTCTCTCTACCTACTTCTATAACGATGCCAAGCTGCCCGCCGCGGTGATCAACCTGAGCGAGGGCGACAAGCAGCAACAAGTGCTCGCCTATGAAGCCCCCAGCGCCAGCGGCGCCCGTTATGAAGGACAAAACCTCACCTTCTTCACCAAAGGGGACGACGCCACGCTGGAGCGCTACGGCCAGCCAACCCTCACCTGCATGGAAAATCCGACCAAGGGCTGAGGCTCATAGGGGCGGCTAGTCTTGCCGCCCCACCTTGACTAGATGGCGATATCCAGCGGTTTTCCTTCCCGCACAATTCGCAACTTGAGCGACCCCGGCTTGCCGGTGCTGAGCAGTTCACGCACCTTGTCGATCTCGAGGGGACGATAAGCCACCCCGTTGATCTGCTCCAGAATGTCGCCGTTGGCCAGACCATAGGGGGCAAGATCCCGTTCGTCGCTGTAGTAGACCTGCAGATGCTCGCCATCAAAACGCACCCCGATATTGCGCAGGATTGGCGGCACTTTGCGCGCCAGGCTGTCGGCGTCGTAGCAGAGCATCATCCGCCCGGGCATGATCGCAAAGCGATTGAAGCGGTTAACAAAATCCAGCCCCAGACCATACTGCTCATTGCTGTTTTCCGACACGCGCAGTTCACCGAGCTGGCGCTCATCAAAGTGCAGGCCGGTGAGGATATGTTCACGCCCCTCCACCATACCGCTGGCATCCACCCCTTTGCGTGGCATCGCATCTTCGCCAGAGATCGCCTTCTGGCTCGCCATAAAGTCGATAAAGGCATGGTCGGCATAGCTCTGGTCGGCCCCGGTATCCAGATACATGCGCACGCTGCTCTCACCGTGGGTCAGATAGACTGCCGGGGAGCGGTTGTAGCTATCTTCATAGCCGATGCAACGCTCGAAGGTGGCTGCCGACGGTGCCGTCAGCAAAGCCGTGAGCTGATGCTTGTCGCGATCAAACACCCAGTTGAAACGGCGGATGGTGTCGATCCCGAGGATGCCATCGATACGGCTACCAAGAGACTGGGAGAAGAGATCGAAATCAACGGTTGCCCACAGATCGCTGTCATCAATAGTGACCGACCCCACCGAGAAGGGTTGCGGCTCAACAAAACCAAGCTGCTCGCTGCCCAATTGGCTCGAAACGCTGTTCACACTGGCAAAATCAGCCTGATAGGACCTGGGCAATTCGCTTAAGGTCAGCGCCTTGAAGCGGCTGGCCAGACGACGATCGATAAAGGTGATACTGGCCCCGGTATCCAGCAAAAACTGGTACTGCTCATCTGCGATGGTGACGGGGATCAGGGGGGCGCTTTCGTAATGCACTGTCAGCACCGGGCCGGGTGCATTGCGTTTGGCGGATGAATCCGGGGCTGTGCAGCCTTGGACGACGAACAGGGCCAACATGGCCAGCGCCACTTTGAACTGCGACTTCATAACTCTCCTTCCCGATAGCAGATGCCCCCGCAACGCCACCGCATAATGCTATCTTGTTGATTTATAGATAAATAAGCTATTTCAGCGGGGGATACGGACAATAACAAAGAGTTTTATGCTGGTTCAAGCCAGATATGACCATGAATATTCTATGGAGATAGTTCAAGAATGGTTGTTCACGCTATCTCGGCGCGTCATCAATCGTGGGTGACACTTGATTAATTTATTGATCTTGCACAGAAATTCTAAATATTGAGTTTTCTCTCCACAGCGCCATGGTTAATATTGCCATTTGGCAACACTTGCCTCGTCGGAGTCTCCCATGAGCCATGCCAACCCCATCCCGTTGGTGAAACGCAGCAGACTGGAGGCTGTAATTCAGGGGCGGTAGCCATGCCATATCTCGCCCGGTCCCTTTTTGATCCAAACAAACTGACCGGCAAGCCGCTGACTCATCCACAACATGCAAATCAAGGTGGTGTATGGAAACACAAACCCTGCATCGTGGTCGCTTGATCGACCATATCCAGCTGGTGGTCAAAGATCTTGTCGCCAGCCAGCGCTTTTATACGGCCATTCTCACCACCCTCAATATTCCGCTGGGCGGCACAGGTGAGGGCTACTTCTGGGCGGACGAACTGTTTGTTACCGCCATCGACAGCCCCGCCGCGCTGGGGGCACTGACCGGCCGCCACCATCTCGCCTTTCAGGCAAAAGATCGCGCCATGGTGGATCGTTTTTATCAGGCCGCATTGGCTAACGGCGGCAAAGACAACGGCGCCCCCGGTGAGCGTAATTATCACCCCGGCTATTACGCAGCTTTTGTCCTCGACCCGGACGGCAATAATATCGAAGCGGTTTATCACGGTGAGGCAAAGCGTAGTGTGGAGTCGGTGGAGATTCAGTTTTAGAAGAAGAATGAAACACTAGTGACGTGGCCGTTGTTGTGGTGCAATGATGCGCTACGCCTAGCAAAATAGTATTTCCATAATTTTTATTACGGCGCTTTACAGCATTCAAATCTATACGGAATTGCGCGATCAGTGCCGTATTCCATCTAACTACTGTGAAGCTAAAAGGAACATTAAAATGCATGAACAAGAAACGGATGATAATTGCGCATTACTTTGTTCAGATTGTTTTGAGGATGAAGGGCTTAGAATCGATTCATACAAAATTGGCCTTGAGTCATCAGAAGAATGCCCACAATGCAAAAGTAAAAGCGGAAAAAACTTACTAAAGAGCTTATCTTGGGATTAGCTTGGCGTTTCTTTGTCAGTGGAACAACTATTCGCTGTGACTATGGCGCAGCGCCAGTAATTCAGACTAATGAGTATCACTATGGAAAAAGTGATATCCGACCATCGCCTTGGCTGGAAAGAGATATAACACTGATTGAAGATGCAGCTAAAATTGGTTTTTTTCACTACGGACCACGATTGTGGATGGTTGGCGAGGTTGAACCACTGAAGGATCTGCAACTAGATGGCAGTCGAGCGAGAATTATTCAGCGTGTAATCAAGGAGTATCCTGAGAGATTGATTCCTGGTGGAATGAAGTTTTATCGACTCAGAATTAACCCTAAAAATCCTGCTAATCATACCGAATATGACAGTCCTCCTATTGAGTTCTCGGGAAATGGACGTTTAGATTCTGTTGATTTATCAGTTATGTACGGTTCCCAGGATATTGATGTTTGCATACATGAATGCCGTGCTTCCACAGAGGATGAAATATATGTTGCAACGTTTGAAACCACTAGAGACCTACACCTTTTAGATCTGACTCATGTTTTAGAGGAGGATGTTACGGAGTTCGAAAGCTTAGATATGGCTATACATATGTTGTTTCTTGCCAAATCTCACTCTTATGAAATATCCAGAGATATAGCTAAGGCGGCACTGGCCGCTGGTTTTGATGGGGTTATTTACCCTTCATTTTTCAGTCTAATTAGAACAGGTGGCCACCCATTTGAAACGAGCTATGGCCTATCCTTACGACGTTACCACCCAGAGCGAGAAAAATATGCAAATGCTTTCACTGTAAAAAACTTCGCACTGTTTGGGTATCCCTTACAGTCCGGCTTGGTGAAAGTAAAATCTATCAATAGGCTTATAATTACCCAAGTCGGGTATCAAGGCCATTTTGGTCCAATAGAGTATTAAGTTAGAATCAAGCCCGTAGGTTCGATTAGCGAAGCGTAATCGGACGTTCGCGATAGAAATATTTCGTGATAGTACCAGTTGCCTTTAGAGACCAACTTTCACGCTGTCTCATTTTTCACCTGTATCTTTGCTGGCTAACCCCCGCGCCAAGGAGATTTATGAAGCCAGACTTAACCGGCACTCGGATTGTACTGCGCACCATTGGCCCGCAGGATACCGCCGATCTGTTCGAGATTTATGGCAATCCGCTGACCATGGAGTTTGCCTCTGATCCCTGCTTTACCTCCCCCGCCATGGTGGCGCAGATGATGGCGAGCGTAGCGCGGCTGGAGCACACGGGTGAGTCGCTGGAGTGGGCGATTGTCGAGCGGGAGGGCAACAAGGTGATCGGCACCTGCGGCCTGCACAGTTTCAGCGAGGCGGGTCACAGCTGCGAGGTGGGCTGCCTGCTCAATGCGGCCTATTGGCGCAGAGGGTTTATGTCAGAAGCGCTGGGATTGCTGTTCGCCCACGCCAGCACGTTGGGAGTCACCCGCCTCACCGCAGATATCGATGCAGATAACGTCCGCTCTATCGCCCTGTTTGAAAAGCTGGGCTTCAAGGCGCATGCAGGGCGCTATCAGCGCATGCTCCCCTTTGTCTGACCCGAGCCCCTCACCTCTCAGGCCGTTGTGGCAAGGATCAGGCATAAAAAAACCGGAACCCAAGGGTTCCGGTTTTTTTCATTCCAGTCGAAGCTGGCAAACCAGCAAATTAAGCCTGGTTTTTAACTTCTTTCAGACCGCGGAAAGGAGCTTTGGCACCCAGAGCTTCTTCGATACGGATCAGCTGGTTGTACTTGGCAACACGGTCAGAACGGCTCATGGAACCGGTCTTGATCTGGCCAGCAGCGGTACCAACAGCCAGGTCGGCGATGGTCGCGTCTTCGGTCTCACCGGAGCGGTGGGAGATGACGGCAGTGTAGCCAGCGTCTTTGGCCATCTTGATGGCAGCCAGAGTTTCGGTCAGGGAACCGATCTGGTTGAACTTGATCAGGATGGAGTTGGCGATGCCGTTGTCGATACCGCGCTTCAGGATCTTGGTGTTGGTTACGAACAGGTCGTCACCCACGATCTGGATTTTCTTGCCCAGTTCAGCAGTCTGGTAGGCGAAACCTTCCCAGTCAGATTCGTCCAGGCCATCTTCGATGGAGACGATCGGGAACTTGGTGGTCAGGTCAGCCAGGAAGTCGGAGAAACCGTTGGAGGTGAAGACACGACCTTCGCCTTTCAGGTTGTACTCTTTCTTCTCTGCGTCGTAGAACTCGGAAGCAGCGCAGTCCATAGCCAGGGTGATGTCGGAGCCCAGTTTGTAACCGGCAGCGGCAACGGCTTCAGCGATAACTTCCAGCGCTTCGGCGTTGGATTTCAGGTTCGGAGCGAAACCACCTTCGTCACCAACTGCAGTGTTGTAGCCCTTGGACTTCAGCACTTTGGCCAGGTTGTGGAACACTTCTGCGCCCATGCGAACGGCTTCTTTCAGGGTCTTGGCGCCAACCGGCTGGATCATGAACTCCTGGATGTCGACGTTGTTGTCGGCGTGCTCACCACCGTTGATGATGTTCATCATCGGCAGCGGCATGGAGTAAACACCCGGGGTGCCGTTCAGCTCGGCGATGTGGGCGTACAGCGGCATGCCTTTGGCAGCAGCGGCAGCTTTGGCGTTAGCCAGGGAAACAGCCAGGATGGCGTTGGCGCCGAACTTGGATTTGTTCTCGGTACCGTCGAGGTCGATCATGATCTGGTCAACGGTGGCCTGGTCCTTGGCATCTTTACCCAGCAGAGCTTGAGCGATCGGGCCGTTTACGGCTTCGATGGCTTTCAGCACGCCTTTACCCAGGAAACGGCTCTTGTCGCCGTCACGCAGTTCCAGCGCTTCGCGGGAACCGGTGGACGCGCCAGACGGAGCGGCTGCCATACCAACAAAACCACCTTCCAGGTGAACTTCGGCCTCAACGGTCGGGTTACCACGGGAGTCGATGATTTCACGACCGATCACTTTAACGATCTTGGACATGTGTATTTCCTCAGGTTTCGTAAAAAAACAACAAAAATATGCCAAAAAAAGCGGCTGTGGCACAGTGCCCCAACCGCATTTATTTTCAATTACTTCAAATTACGCTTCTGATACTCGCCTGCCGCCTTCACAAAACCGGCGAACAGAGCGTGGCCATCACGAGGAGTAGAGGTGAACTCCGGGTGGAACTGCGCAGCCACGAACCAGGGGTGATCCGGGATCTCGATGATTTCCACCAACTTCTTGTCGGCGGAGAGACCGGTCACTTTCAGACCTGCCGCTTCAATCTGCGGCAGAAGCTTGTTGTTGACTTCGTAACGGTGACGGTGACGCTCGTAAATGGTCGGGCTGCCGTACATCTGACGCACTTTGGAATCTTCGACCAGGTGGCAGAGCTGGGAACCCAGACGCATGGTACCGCCCAAATCGGACTTCTCGGTACGGGTCTCGACGTTACCCTCTTCATCCACCCACTCGGTGATGAGGCCGACGACCGGGTATGCGCAATCTTTCTTGAATTCGGAGGAGTGAGCCCCTTCCATGCCCGCCACGTTGCGAGCGAATTCGATCATGGCAACCTGCATGCCGAGGCAGATACCCAGGTAGGGGACCTTGTTCTCGCGGGCATACTGGGCAGCCAGAATTTTGCCTTCCACACCGCGCTCACCGAAGCCACCCGGCACCAGGATAGCGTCCAGACCTTCCAGCAGCTCGGCGCCACGGGTCTCGATATCCTGAGAGTCGATGTACTTGATGTTGACGGAGTGACGGGTCTTGAGACCACCGTGCTTGAGCGCCTCGTTGACGGACTTGTAAGCGTCCGGCAGGGAGACGTACTTGCCGACCATACCGATGGTTACTTCACCAGTCGGGTTGGCCTCTTCGTAGATAACCTGTTCCCACTCGGAGAGATCGGCCTCTTTGCACTCCAGACCGAAACGCTCGGTGAAGTAGGAGTCCAGATTCTGGGACTTGAGCAGTGCCGGAATCTTGTAGATGGAGTCGACGTCTTTCATGGAGATGACGGCGCGCTCCGGCACGTTGCAGAACAGGGCAATCTTGGCGCGCTCGTTGGCCGGAATGGCACGGTCGGAGCGGCAGATCAGCACATCCGGCTGGATACCGATGGAGAGCAGCTCTTTAACGGAGTGCTGGGTCGGCTTGGTCTTCACTTCACCGGCAGCAGCCAGGTAAGGAACCAGCGTCAGGTGCATGAACATGGCGTTGTTGCGGCCCACTTCGGCAGCCAGCTGACGAATGGCTTCGAGGAACGGCAGGGACTCGATGTCACCTACGGTACCGCCCACTTCGACGATGGCAACCTGATGGCCTTCGGCACCGGCAATCACCCGCTCTTTGATGGCGTTGGTGATGTGCGGGATAACCTGAATGGTGGCGCCCAGATAGTCACCACGACGCTCTTTACGCAGTACGTCGGCGTAGATACGGCCGGTGGTAAAGTTGTTGCGACGGGTCATCTTGGTGCGGATGAAACGCTCGTAGTGGCCCAAATCCAGATCGGTTTCGGCCCCGTCCTCGGTTACGAACACTTCACCATGCTGGGTCGGGCTCATGGTGCCCGGATCCACGTTGATGTACGGGTCCAGTTTCATGATGGTCACATCCAGACCACGGGCTTCCAGAATGGCTGCCAGAGAAGCTGCGGCAATGCCTTTGCCGAGGGATGAAACAACGCCACCAGTAACAAAAATATATTTGGTCGTCATGCTGAACCTGAAAGAAGTTTAGGGAATTTTAAGGGGTGCTTCGGGGATGAAGCAGGACGGGGAAACAGTATACCAAAAACCCCTCTCCCAAACAATGAGCAAAAATCTATCAGGCTCACCGCCCCCCCATCTTGCGCCAAATCAACTTTGCTCGGTTTCCTTCGCCTTATCCCAGGCAGCATCGAGCTTTTCGAGGGTGCAATCGGTCATTTTCAAGCCTTCTGCGGCGATTATCTGCTCAACCTGACGAAAACGACGTTCGAACTTGGCGTTGGCGCCGCGCAGCACCTGCTCCGGATCCTTGCCCAGATGACGCACCAGATTGACGGTGGCAAACAGCAGGTCGCCGAGCTCATCGCTCACCCTCGCCTCGTCCACATCGGCCATCAATGCCTCTTCCATCACCTCGTCGATCTCTTCGTGGATCTTGTCCACCACAGGCCCCAGCGTCTTCCAGTCAAAACCGACGGTGGCGCAGCGTTTCTGAATCTTGGCGGCGCGGGTCAGGGCAGGCAACGCCTGCGGGATGTCGTCCAGCACGCTCTCTTTGTCGAGGGCAGCGCGCTCTTTGGCCTTTTCCGCCTCCCAGTTCGCTTTTACCGCTTTCTCGTCGCCAAGGTCTGCATCGGAAAAAACGTGGGGATGACGGCGAATGAGCTTTTCACTCACCGTATCGACGATATCGGCAAAGTCGAACAAGCCCCGCTCTTTACCCAGCTGGGCGTAAAACACCACCTGAAACAGTAAATCCCCCAGCTCCCCTTTCAGCCCCTGCCAATCCTCGGTCTCGATGGCATCGGCCACCTCGTAGGCCTCTTCCAGGGTGTGCGGCACTATAGTCTGGAAGTTCTGTTTCAGATCCCAGGGGCAGCCGTTTTGCGGATCGCGCAGGCGAGCCATGATATCGAGCAGTTGGGGCAGATCGTAACGTTGGGACATGGAATATTCGCTTTCGATTTGTTCAAAAAGGGTCGTAAATGCAGACCGGCCACAGGGGCCGGTCGGTTCGCTATCAAAGCCGCTTGGCGCTAATTACGTCATTGAGCTGACTGAGCTTGGCCAACGCCCGGTTGAAGGCGTTGATGTTGTAAATCTCCAGCTCCATGTCGATCTCTGCGGTCTGCTCGCGCACGTTGGAGCGTGAGCGCACCCCCATCACATTGATCTTCTCGTTGGCCAGCACGGTAGTGATATCGCGCAGCAGGCCGGAGCGATCGTTGGAGATGATCCGGATGGTGAGGCCGTAGCCGCCGGAGTAGTTCTCCCCCCACACCGCATCGATCAGCCGCTCCGGGTTGCGACGGGAAAGCTCTTTCAACTGCTCGCAATCTTCCCGGTGGATCGAAACGCCACGCCCCATGGTGATAAAGCCCTGAATGGAGTCCCCCGGAATGGGCTGGCAGCAGCGGGCGATATGGGTCATCAGGTTGCCAACCCCTTCCACCACTATGTGGTCTTTGGGCTTGTGGCGCATCGGCGCATTGGCCTTCTGCTCCAGCTTCTCCAGCAATCGGCGATCTTCCTCTTCCGCCGTCGGCTTGTTGTAGCAGGTGTCGAGATAATTGAGCACCTGGTTGATGCGGATATCGCCGCTGCCGATACCGGCCAGCAGATCGTCGGTGCTCTCCAGATTGAAGCGGCGCAGCATGTTGCCCTTGTCGATCTTGGACATGCTGAGGTTGTGGCGATCCAGCTCCTTCTCGAACAGCTCGCGACCGGCCACGATATTCTTGTCCCGATCCAGCTTTCTGAACCAGGTTGCTACCTTGGCCCGCGCCCGGCTGGAGCGCAGGAAGCCGGCGTTGGGGTTCATCCAGTCGCGGCTCGGGTTCGGCTCTTTCTGGGTGATCACCTCCACCTGATCGCCGGTCTGCAGCGCGTAGGTAAACGGCACGATGCGGCCGTCAATCTTGGCGCCGATGCAGCGGTGACCGATCATGCTGTGGACGTGATAGGCAAAATCGAGCGGGGTGGCGCCAGCTGGCAGGTCGATCACATCCCCTTTCGGGGTGAAGACGTAGACCCGGTCCTCGAACACCTGACTGCGCAGATCTTCGAGCAGCGAGCCGCTCTCGGAGAGATCTTCCTGCCAGGCGAGCAGCTTGCGCAGCCACTCGATCTTGTCTTCGAAGGTGTTGGCCTTGCCGCCAGCCTGCGCCCCTTCCTTGTAGCGCCAGTGCGCCGCGACGCCGAGTTCGGCATCCTGATGCATCTGGTCGGTACGGATCTGGATCTCGACGGTCTTGCCCTCCGGCCCCACCACGACGGTGTGGATCGACTGATAGCCGTTCGGTTTGGGGTTGGCGACATAGTCGTCAAACTCGCGAGGAATGTGGTGGAACTGGGTATGCACGATACCGAGCGCCGCATAGCAATCCTGCAGCCGCTTGGTCACTACCCGCACCGCGCGCACGTCGAACAACTCGTTGAATTCGAGGTGCTTCTTCTGCATCTTGCGCCAGATGCTGTAGATATGTTTCGGGCGGCCGTACACCTCGGCGTCAACTCCCGCCTCTTTCAACCCATTACGCAGGGATTGCACAAACTCGCGGATGTAGCGCTCGCGGTCGAGCCGCTTCTCGTCGAGCTGCTTGGCGATCTGCTTGTAGGTATCCGGGTGCAGGTAACGGAAGGCGAGATCTTCCAGCTCCCACTTGAGCTGACCGATGCCGAGACGGTTGGCGAGCGGTGCATAGATGTTGGTGATCTCCTGGGCCATCAGCACCCGGGTCTCTTCATCTGCCGTCTTCGCTTCCCGCAGGCAGGCGATGCGCTCCGCCAGCTTGATCACCACGGCGCGCACATCCTCGACCATGGCAAGCAACATGCGACGCACGTTGTCGACCTGCTCCGGCGAGGTTTCGCTGCGATGGAGGGTCTGCAGGGAGCGGATGGCTTCCATCTCCAGCACCCCTTCCACCAGCTTGGCGATCTTGGAGCCGAAGTCCTCGTCCATCCGCTCCTGGCTGATGAGACCGGCTTCGACGAAGGGGTAGATGATGGCCGCTTTGAGGGTGCCGATATCCATGCTGAGCATCTGCAGGATGCCCACCATTTCGATGCCGCGCACCAGCAGCTTGCTGGTCAGCGCCTCGTCACCGAGCGTCAGACAATACTGGTAGACGGTTCGCAGCTGATCCTTTTCACTGTCACTCAAGGAGAGCGAGCTGACCCACTCTTCCAGGGTGAAGTTGTCTTTCAAATGAATATCGCGAACCGCAACCATGGTATCAATCCTTTAAATTATCGGGCCGAAAGCTGTCACTTTCTCCCCTCATGAGATTGCCTCAAATGGGGATATCCAGCGCACTTTTCAAGGCATATTGTCCAGAAAGACAATAGAGCGCGCCAACAGGCCCTGCCGAACGACGAGGGTCTAGATTACCCCAATCACACCAGCTCAAACAGCCGCAGACACGCCAGATTACATATCTGCATCGCCGAACTGATGAGTCATTTACTCCCGTTCAAACAGCGCCATTGACTCCAGATGACCGGTGTGAGGGAACATGTCGAGCATGCCGAGGCGCACCAGACGGTAACCCCCTTTCACCAGCACCTGACTGTCCCGCGCCAGGGTGACCGGGTTACAGGAGACGTAGACCACCCGCTTGGGTGAAAGTTTCACGACGTGTCCCATCACTTCCAGCGCGCCGGGACGAGCCGGATCCAGCAGTACCAGATCAAACCCTTCACGCGCCCAGGACATGCCGACTATGTCATCGCTCAGGTCTGCCTTGTAGAAACGAGCATTGGTGATGCCGTTGCGACGGGCGTTCTCTTCGGCCCGCTGCACCATGGCCAGTTCACCTTCGACACCCACCACTTCGCGAGCCTGACGGGCCAGCGGCAGGGTGAAGTTGCCGATGCCGCAGAAGAGATCGAGCACCTTGTCATCCTTGCTCGCCCCGAGCCATGTCAGCGCCTGCTCAACCATGCTCTGGTTGATGGGGCCGTTGACCTGAATGAAATCACCGGGAGCAAATGCAAGAGACAGGCCATCCAGCGAGTAGGATGGGGAAAATTGTTGCTGCAGCGCTTCGATGCGATCATCCGCCGCCTGCAGATAGAGGTCGATCCCCTGCGCTTTTGCAAACTCCACCAGCAGGGCGCGGTCCGCCTCATTGGGACGGCCGGTGTGACGCAGCAGCATCATGATCCCCTGCTCGGCCTGGATAAGCTCGGCATGGCCCAGCTCGCGCTGGCTCTTCAAGCGATTGAGGCACTCACGCAGCGGGGCAATCAGCGCAGAGAGCGGCTCGGCCAGCACAGGGCAACTGTCGATCTCCACCAGATCGTTGCTGTTGCGGCGGCGGAAACCAACCCGGGTGCAGCGACCGTTCTTGTCAAATTTGATGGCCAGACGACAGACCCGGCGGTAGGCACGATCTTCACCGGTCAGTACCGGCTCCAGCGCAGGCGCCTTGATGTTGCCCAACCGCTCGAACAGGCTGACCAGTCCGGCCGCCTTGGCGGCTTGCTGATCGGCAACCGACATGTGCTGGGCACTGCAACCGCCGCACTCGCGATAATGGCTGCAAAAGGGAGCGATACGATTGGCCGCCGGGGTCACCACCTGTTGCAAGGCGGCGTGACCATACTGCTTTTTCTCTTCGGTGATACGTGCCTTGACGGTCTCGCCGGGCAGAGCCCCTTCGACGAAGATCGCCTTGCCCTGATGGCGACCGATACCGACGCAGTGGTGATCGAGGGTGTCTATCGTAAATTCAATGCGTTGGAGCTGGGTGGACTTCTTTTGGGGCTTGAAAAACTGGGCCATAAAACTTGGTGCCTATAGGTGGCTATGTCATGATTGTGGAATCTGCTGCCGGGTATTGTCCCACAAGAATAATAGTATGACCAAATACGGCCACAGAGCCCGTGTATTGCCATCAACCCTATCGCCAACCCTGTTCACTGGTGGCCTGTTCGTATGACCAAATATGGCCTGAGAGCACGCGTTCTCGCCTTCACCATCCTGCCAACCCTGATCATCGGTGGCCTGATGGCCGGTTACTTCACCTTCCACCGCTACCAGCAGCTGGAAAACAATCTCATTGATCAGGGGATCAACATTATCGAACCGCTGGCGATCGCCAGTGAATACGGGATGACCCAGCACAGCCGAGAATCCCTCAAGCGGCTGATTGGCCTGACCCATCGCAAGAACTCCCCCTTCATCAAGTCCATCGCTGTCTTCACCCAGGACAACCAGCTGTTCGTTACCTCGAACTATCACCGGGATTTCACCCGACTCAGGCTGCCCGATGGCGAGCCCATTCCGGATTTGACCAGCGTGACGTTTCAGGGGGACGACATCATTTTGCGCACCCCGATCCAGGCTGAAACCAGTCTGGATGGCTTCCCGCTGCCCAGCGATGTAGAGCCGCCGATGATCGGCTACATCTCGATGCAGATGGCGACCGATCGGGCCATGCTGCTGCAGTACCGCGATACCTTCTTTGCGGTGATCATGGTGCTCATCGGGGTCGCATTCAGTACCCTATTTGGTTTCCGGCTGGTCAAGAGCGTGACCCAGCCCATCACCAACATGGTGCAGGCGGTGCACAAGATCCGGGAGGGGCGGCTCGATACCCGGGTCAGCGGCCAGCTCACCGGCGAGCTGGATATGCTGAAAAACGGCATCAACGCCATGGCCAAGGCGCTCTCCGAATATCACGAAGAGATGCAGCAGAATATCGATCAGGCAACCTCTGACCTGCGCGAAACCCTGGAGCAGATCGAGATCCAGAACGTCGAACTCGACATGGCCAAGAAGCGGGCGCAAGAGGCCGCGCGGGTCAAGTCGGAGTTTCTGGCCAACATGTCCCACGAATTGCGTACCCCGCTCAACGGGGTCATCGGTTTTACCCGCCAGTTGCTGAAAACCAGCCTGACCCCGAGCCAGACCGACTACATGCAGACCATCGAGAAGTCGGCGCGCAACCTGCTTGGCATCATCAACGACATCCTCGACTTCTCGAAGCTGGAAGCGGGCAAGCTGCAGCTGGAGCATATCCCGTTCAGCCTGCGCGACACTCTCAACGAGACCATGCACCTGCTCGGCCCCAGCGCCCACGACAAGCAGCTGGAGCTCTCCTTGCGGGTGGATGCCGATGTGCCGGACTACCTCACCGGCGACCCCATGCGTCTGCAACAGGTGCTGACTAACCTCACCGGCAACGCCATCAAGTTCACCGAGCAGGGTAACGTGGATGTCCATATCGAGCAGACCGGCAGTGGCAACCACAAGGTGAGGCTCAACGTCCAGATCCGCGATACCGGCATCGGCATCTCCCAGGAGCAGCAACATCAGCTGTTCCAGGCCTTCAATCAGGCCGACTCCTCCATCTCCCGCCGTTATGGCGGCACGGGCCTGGGCCTCGTCATCACCCAGAAGCTGGTGCAGCAGATGGGCGGCCAGATCCGCTTTGAATCGGAGCTTGGCAAGGGCTCCATCTTCTCGTTCAGTCTGGATGTGGAGGTCTCCCCCCTGCCCCAGACCGATCAACTGCCGCTGGATCGGATCCGTGGCAAACGGCTCTGGCTGCTGGAGCCGGATCCCTTCGCGCAAGCCTCCCTGCTCGCCCTGCTGGCGGAGTGGCACCTCGACGTGCACCCACTGACCAGCGATGATCCCTGGCCCGAGATGCGCGAGCAGGAGATGGTGATCATCGGCAGCAGCACCCTGCATACGCCGCAGCAGGTGCTCGGCCGTCTCGACAGACTGAACGGCCAGCAGCAGAACACCATAGTGCTGCTCAGCAGCCACGAGCCGGCGCTCTATGAAGCGATGCTGGCCCATGGCGCCCAGCACTGTCTCTCCAAACCGGTCAACCACCGCAAGCTGCTGCACGCCCTGCTCTCGCCGGAATCGAGCCGCCAGAAGCTGCCTGCGCAACCTGCGCCGCGCCAGTTGCAGCCCATCAAGGTGCTGGCGGTGGATGACAACGCCGCCAACCTCAAGCTGATCGCCGCCATGCTCAAGGAGATGGTGAGTCAGGTGGTGGTGTGCAAAAACGGCAAGGAAGCGGTCAAGCAGGCCCAGAGCCAGCCGTTCGACATCATCTTCATGGATATCCAGATGCCGATCATGGATGGCATCAGCGCCACCCAGGCAATCCGCAACCAGTCCCTCAACACCACCACCCCGATCGTGGCGGTGACCGCTCACGCCATTCCCGGAGAACGGGAACGGCTGATCCGGCAGGGGATGGACGACTATCTGGCCAAGCCCATCGACGAGAGCATGCTGGCCCAGCTCATCACTGACTTTGCCCATCGCCGCCACCAGAATAATGGTGCCCAACAGATCGACTGGGCACTGGCGGTGCGGCAGGCGGCGGGGAAAGAGCATCTCGCCAGAGAGATGCTGACCATGCTGCTGGCCAGTTTCGACGAGGTGGAACCAGTGCTGGATAGCGCGCTGGCTGGCGAAATTGAAGATAGCGAGGTGCTGGCCCAGCTCCATCGCCTCAACGGTGGCTGTGCCTATTCCGGGGTGCCGGGACTGCAACGGCTGCTCTCCCAGCTGGAGCAACAGCTGCGTGACGGCGTGCCGGTGAGCGAACTGGAACCCGAGCTGCTGGAGCTGCAAGATGCGCTGGAACTGGTGCGCCAGGAGGCGCCCCGCTATCTCGGCAAGGCTTGATGAGCTTGACCTGAACTGTATCGGCCCCCGCTTTTTCTGACGCGAGGGCTGCCAGATGGTAAAGTTGCGCCGTTTACACAGGAGTCAGCATGACCAACAACGATATTCTGCGCCGTCTGCGCTACGCCCTCACCATCAGCAACGACCAGATGGTCGAGATGTTTGCCAAGGGCAACCTGACGGTCACTCACGCCCAGCTGCACAGCTGGTTGATGAAAGAGGCAGCGGAAGGTGAAGAGCAAGAGGCAGGCTATGTCGCCTGTCCCGACTCGGCCCTGAGCCAGTTCCTCGACGGTTTCATCATCGCCCGCCGCGGTGTGCGGGAAGATGCACCGGCCCAGGTGATCCCGAACCGGATCAACAACAACATGATCCTGCGCAAGCTGCGCATCGGTCTCAACTTCAAGGAAGAGGACATGCTCGGCACCCTCAAGCTCGCCGACTTCAACCTCTCCAAGTCCGAGCTCAGTGCCCTGTTCCGCTCCAAGGATCACAAGCACTATCAGGATTGCGGGGATCAGATCCTGCGCAACTTCCTGATCGGCCTCACGGCCAAATACCGCGGCTGACCAGCCGCGCGACTGACCAGACTGGGCCTTCGACATGTGCCAGCGACTCACACCTCCCACGTTCAGCAGCCTAGCTGCGGCAGGGGGATGGCGCTGGCGCTGTCTTCTTCCCCTCTTCTTTCTGCCACTGGTTCTGCTGCTGGGTGGTTGTACCCCGTCCGAGTACCAGCTCTCGACCCGCTATCAGAGCGCCAACCAGAACGAGCGGATCGCCTTTCTGATCCTCCACTACACCGACGAAGATGATGCCAACTCCTTGCGCCTGCTGACCGAGCCGGAGCACAAGGTGAGCGCCCACTACCTGATCCCCCGCAACAGCCACGAGACCCCGCTACCGGTCTATCAGCTGGTGCCGGACAGCGCGCGCGCCTGGCATGCCGGACGCAGCCGTTGGCACCAATATGCCGGGCTCAATGCCAGCTCCCTTGGCATCGAGATCGTCAACCTCGGCTATCCAGCAGAAGATGAGCCGCTGGCCCCCGATGCCCGCCGCTGGCAACCCTATACCCCGCAGCAGATTGCCGCCGTCGGCGCCCTCAGCCGGGAGCTGGCCGCCCGCTACCAGATTCCACCGACCCAGGTGCTGGGCCACAGCGATGTCGCTCCCGAGCGCAAGCAGGATCCCGGCCCTCACTTCCCCTGGCGCCAGCTCTATCTGACGTACGGAGTCGGCGCCTGGCCAGATGAAGGTCGGGTGGCCGAGTTACTGGCCAGCCCCTTGCCCGATTGGGATGCAGCCATGTGGCAACAGCAACTGGCCCGCTATGGCTATGGCCTGCCCCAGACTGGCCAGTGGGATGAGCAGAGCCGCGCCGTCATGGGCGCCTTTCAGCTCCACTTTCGCGCCAGCAGGGTCGATAGCAAACCGGACCGCGAGTGTCAGGCCATCCTGATGGCGCTGCTCGAAAAATACTTCCCCTAATACTCATCCATTGCCCCTGTTGCTGCGTACTGTTTGATAGCGTTTAGCTATCAAACAGTTAGGCACAAGCAATTGTCCCTGCATTTTGCAAGGCGTTACTCTGACTGCGTTCCGAAAGAGAATTTCAAACCGATTTCCAAATCTGGAGGTGAATGATGAAAAGCCCGATTGGTCTTGATACTGCTCAATCACAAGCCCTGGCAGCCGAGTTGAACAAATTGCTGGCCAGCTACCAGATCCTCTACATGAACGTGCGCGGCTTCCACTGGAATATCCGTGGCAACCAGTTCTTCGAACTGCACCTGAAATTTGAAGAGATTTACAACGACCTGCTGTTGAAAGTCGATGCACTGGCCGAGCGGATCCTGACCCTGGATGGCGTGCCAATGCACAGCTTCAGCGACTATCTGAAAGTCTCTGCCATCCCGGAGCAAAAAGGGCTGCACGATGGCCGCGCCTGTGTCGAATCCCTGCTGGATAGCTTCCGCGAACTGCTGGTCGCCCAGCGCCGTATTCTGGGTCAAGCAGCCGAAGCTGGTGATGAGGGCACTGCCTCCATCCTCTCCGACTATGTGCAGCAGCAGGAAAAACTGGTCTGGATGCTGCGCGCTTATCTGGCCTGATAGTGAACCAAGCCGACTACAGCGTACGTATGCTGGGTTGAGTAAGTTCCGGGCCGAAAGCTCCTGACCAGACCACGGCCCAATCCGTCTGATTGTTATGTTCTGTTGCAAACCTGAGTTGTCTCTCCTTTTATCCACCCGCTTGCCGCCCTGTTTGGGCGGCTTTTTTTGTTTTTGATCTGCATCAAGGGAATCTTAATTGGCAAATTGAATGCCTATTAAGTTTTTCGCAAGAGGAATAGAATCGCCACAAAATAGACAACTGAAATGTCCAATTAGGAGAGGCATGATGTTTTGTGTGCAATGTGAACAGACAATTCGTACCCCGGCTGGCAACGGCTGTGCCTACGCACAAGGTATGTGCGGCAAGACGGCTGAAACCTCGGATCTGCAGGATGTGCTGATCTACACCCTGCAGGGGCTCAGCGCCTGGGCGCTGGCCGCCCGCGAGCAGGGCATCATGGATCGCGAGATCGATGCCTTCGTGCCCAAGGCCTTCTTCGCCACCCTCACCAACGTCAACTTCGACTCGAATCGCATCGTGGCCTACGTCAATCAGGCCCTCGCCTATCGCCAGCAGTTGGCCGATCGTCTGACCGCTATGGCGGTGCAGGTGAACGATTTGCCACAGTCCGCTTACTTCGAACCCGGTGCCGAACTGCTGGAACAACTTGCCCATGCCGCACCAGCCGCACCCAATCGGGGCAAGAGCGAAGTGAACGAAGACATCATGGGGCTGCGTCTGCTCTGTCTTTACGGCCTCAAGGGCGCCGCCGCCTATATGGAGCACGCCCGGGTGCTGGATCAGCAGAGTGACGAGGTGGCCGCCGAATTCCACCGCATCATGAGCTGGCTCAGCACAGACCCGAGCGAAATGGGTCGGCTGTTCAGCTGTGCCATGGAGATCGGTCAGCTCAACTTCAAAATCATGGAGATGCTGGATCTCGGTGAAACCAGCGCCTTCGGCCATCCGGAACCCACCCAGGTACGCGTAACCCCCATCTCCGGCAAGTGCATTCTGGTCTCCGGCCACGACATGATGGATCTCAAGCTCATTCTGGAGCAAACCAAGGGAACCGGCATCAACGTCTACACCCATGGTGAGATGCTGCCTGCGCTAGCCTACCCCTTCTTCAAGCAGTACCCCCATCTGGTGGGCAACTACGGATCCGCCTGGCAGAACCAGCAGAAAGAGTTTGCCAACTTCCCGGGCGCCGTGGTGATGACCTCCAACTGCATCATCGACCCGAATGTGGGCAACTACTCGGATCGCATCTTCACCCGCTCCATCGTCGGCTGGCCGGGCATAACCCATCTGGAGGGGGATGATTTCTCCGCCGTGATCGCCAAGGCGCAAGCGCTGGAAGGCTTCAAGCACACCGAGCTCGAGCACTTCATCACCATCGGCTTTGCCCGCAACGCCCTGATGCAGGCCGCCCCCGCAGTGATTGAGAAGGTCAAAGCCGGAGAGATCAGCCACTTCTTCCTGGTAGGTGGCTGTGACGGCGACAAGGCCGAGCGCGCCTACTTCACCGAATTTGCCAAGGCGGCGCCGCGCGACAGCCTGCTGCTCACCCTGGGCTGCGGCAAGTACAAGTTCAACAAGCTCGACTTTGGCGACATCGGCGGCATTCCGCGCCTGCTGGACGTGGGCCAGTGCAACGATGCCTACTCCGCCATCCAGTTGGCGCTGGCACTCTCCGAGGCGTTCGAGTGCGGGGTCAACGATCTGCCGCTGACGCTGGTGCTCTCCTGGTTCGAGCAAAAAGCCATCGTCATTCTGCTCACCCTGCTCTCCCTCGGGGTGAAGGACATTCGTACCGGCCCGACCGCCCCCGCCTTCCTCACCCCGGCGCTGCTCAAGGTGCTGGAGGAGCAATTCGGCCTGAAAGGGACCACCACGGCCGAAGCTGACTTGGCCGAGATCCTGGCGGCCTGATCGGCACCTCATGTTGTAAGCGTTTGGCGAGCCGCCCGGCTCGCCTTTTTTCTGGATCCGGCTTTTTCACCAGACGTTTTTCAACCCGTTTCAAACCTAAGGAGCCTTGTGATGACCTCTCTCACGCTCACCTGCATTGGTCGCCAGCAGAACACCCACGACGTAGTGAGCTGGCAGCTGGTGCCGCTTTCCGGCAGCCTCCCTCCCGTACTGGCTGGCCAGTGCATCACCCTGCACACCGAGATCGACGGCCAGCCGGAGTGCCGCGCCTACACCCTCTCCTCAAGCCCGCAGGATGCGTGCTGGCAGGTCACCATCAAGGATGTGGGGCTAGTCTCCCACCATCTGCACCAGACCTTGCAGGTGGGAGACAAGATCCGGGCTGATGGCCCGTTCGGCGATTTCAACCTGACCGCCCTGCCCTGCGAGCGGCCGCTGCTCTTGAGCGCTGGTTCCGGCATCACCCCCATGTGGGCCATGTTGCGGGACGAGCTAGCCAAACGGCCGGATGCCGATATCCGCTTTATCCATAGCGCCCGCTCGCCAGCAGATGTGATCTTCGCAGATGACTTGGCTGCATTGGCCGAAGCCCATCCCGGTGTACGGCATGCCCTGATACTGGAAGAGGCGCCAACGGCTCATCCCTGGGTGGGCCGACTCACCCCCGCCATGCTGGCCGAGCTGGCCCCGGATCTGCGCGAACGCCATGTCTATCTCTGCGGCCCAGCCCCCTATATGGCGGCGGTCAAAACCATGCTGACAGAGCTGGGACTGCCGCCGGAGCAGCTGCATCAGGAGTCTTTTGGCCTTCCTCCAGCAGAGCCTGCCACCACCACCAGCGACCACTTCTGGCTGACCCTGAAAAAGAGCGGCAAAAAGGTGAAGATCCTGCCGGGTCAGACCCTGCTGGCGGCGCTGGAAGCGGCGGGCGAAACCATGATGGCTGCTTGTCGCGCCGGGGTATGTGGCAGCTGTCGTTGCACCACCACAGGTGACATCGAGCGCCAGAGCGTGATGACCTTGAGTGCGCAGGATCTGGAGAGCGGCGTTGCTCTGGCCTGTTCCTGCACTGCGAAAGGGGATATCAGTCTCGATTATTGAGGCGTGGTGCAGGCTTTTGTGAGGTGCGGTGAAGGCGTCATCGGTATCCCAACCTTTTCCCAAGTAGACAGGGGCGCTAGACTCTGCCCCAGTTTCACCAGAACACGGGATAAAAAAATGACAATACTGGTCACAGGCGGCGCTGGCTATATCGGCTCCCACACCCTGGTTGAGCTGCTGGGCGCGGGGCAGCAGGTCGTGGTACTCGACAACCTCTCCAACTCCTCACCGGAGTCACTCAAGCGGGTCGAGCAGATCACCGGCAAACCGGTCACCTTCGTCGAAGGGGATGTGCTGGACAGAGCCTGCCTGCAGCAGCTGTTCGCCAACCACCAGATCGAATCGGTCATCCACTTCGCCGGTCTCAAGGCGGTCGGGGAGTCGAGCCAGATCCCACTCACCTACTACCAGAACAACATCAGCGGCACTCTGGTGCTGTGCGAAGAGATGGCCAGGGCTGGCGTTTTCCGGCTGGTATTCAGCTCCTCGGCCACCGTCTATGGCGATCCCGCTTCGGTACCGCTGCGGGAAGATTTCCCCACCAGCGCCACCAACCCCTATGGTCGCTCCAAGCTGATGGTGGAGGAGATCCTCCGTGATCTCGCCAAATCCGATCCCCGCTGGGCTATCGTACTGCTGCGTTACTTCAACCCGGTCGGCGCCCACGAGAGCGGCCTGATTGGTGAAGATCCCAACGGCATCCCCAACAACCTGCTGCCCTATATCAGCCAGGTGGGTGTCGGCAAGCTCAAGGAGCTGGGGGTATTTGGCAACGACTACCCGACCCCGGATGGCACCGGCGTACGTGACTACATCCATGTGGTGGATCTCGCCATCGGCCACCTGAAAGCACTGGCGCGCATCAAGAGCGACACCGGTGTCTTCACCTACAACCTGGGCACAGGTCAGGGCTACTCGGTACTGGAGATGGTCAAGGCGTTTGAAGCTGCCAGCGGCCGACCCATTCCCTACCAGATCAAACCCCGTCGCCCGGGCGACATCGCCGAGTGCTGGGCAGAGCCGACGCTGGCCCGTGCCGAGCTGGGCTGGCAGGCAGAACGCGGTCTGGAGCAGATGATGGTCGATACCTGGCGCTGGCAAAGCAACAACCCGAACGGTTATCAAGGCTGATGATCTAGCGGGTGGATAACAAACGCCCCGACATTTTCATGTCGGGGCGTTTTATTTTGCGACGTTCAATCAGTGGGTCTGACTGCGCAGCAGCGGCACACGGGCCAATCGGGGGGAAATGCGCTCTATCAGCCGATCCGCCAGCGGGGTCAACAGCAGCCAGGGCAGACAGAGGGTCGCCAGCCCCAGTGCACCGACGTAGACATCGGTAAACCAGTGGGCGCCAGCCAGAATGCGCGGAGTGGAAAAGATCGGCACCATCAGCAATGCGGTGACTCCCGCCCAGCGCGGCAGATAACGCAAGGCGTAGCCGGCGAAGATCATCAGAAACAGGGCGTGATCCCCGGGGAAGCTGTCACCGGAAGAGTCCTTGGTCGGAATAGCACTGATCTGGGTCACCCGCAGCGCATCGGCCACCATCAGGGTCGGGCTGGGTCGCTCCACCGGCAATCGGTGGCCAAGCTGGTTGATCACCAGTGCACTCAGCAGCATCACTATCCCCATCGCCACCAGTTGGCGACGACCTGCCAGATCCCGTGCAAAGAAACATCGGGCCAGGATCAGCCCCATACAGGCCAACACCGCCAAATCGAACAGCCGGTTATTGGTGATAGCCACCAGATCGGCCCACAGAGCCGACTGCCCGAGCCAGCCGTTAACGGTGTGAAAAATCGTGAGGTCCCACTGATCCCAGGGACCATGAGCGGGCAGCGCAGCCCAACTGATGGCCACCAGACCACCGACCAGATAGCAAAGCAGGAACTTGCCCATGGGGACTCTCCTTTGGAAAAGGGCGATATCGTAAAACTGTAGCGTGCGTCACAAAACCGAAGAATTGTAAGAAAGTGCGACACAACATCAAGTCTCAAATAAAGCCTTTCAGCCCATTCCAATCTCGCATATCCCAACAGCGCCAAGATTTCTGCCTCCAGTGCTGCATCTGTAGGCCTCTCACCATGAGTGCGGCTTGTGCCACCACCGCAACACACCCTAGAATGCGCACTTCCCTTTACTGCGAAAGGAAGCGGTATGCATATTCACATTCTCGGGATCTGCGGCACCTTTATGGGTGGTCTGGCGGTGTTGGCAAAACAGCTTGGCTATCGCGTTACCGGCTCCGATGCCAACGTCTATCCCCCCATGAGCACCCAGCTCGAGCAGCAAGGCATCGAACTGACCGAAGGCTATGACCCCTCCCAACTCGATCCGGCGCCGGATCTGGTGGTGATCGGCAACGCCATGAGCCGCGGCAACCCCTGTGTTGAATATGTGCTGGACCGCAATTTGCCCTACATCTCCGGCCCCCAGTGGCTGCTGGAGCACGTGCTGCTGGATCGCTGGGTGCTGGCCGTTGCCGGCACCCACGGCAAGACCACCACCGCCAGCATGCTGGCCTGGGTGCTGGAGTACGCCAAACTGGAGCCCGGTTTCCTTATTGGCGGCGTGCCGGGCAACTTCCCGGTCTCCGCCCGTCTCGGCTCCGCCCCCTTCTTTGTCATCGAAGCGGACGAGTATGACTGCGCCTTCTTCGACAAACGCTCCAAGTTCGTCCACTACCATCCGCGCACCCTGGTGATGAACAATCTGGAGTTTGACCACGCGGATATCTTCCCGGATCTCGCCGCGATCCAGCGCCAGTTCCACCACCTGATGCGCACCGTACCGAGCAACGGCCGGGTGCTGTTCCCGCAAGCCGATGACAACCTCACCGCCGTGCGCAAGATGGGCTGCTGGAGCGAAGTGGAGCTGGTGGGTCAGAACGACGCCAAGTGGAAGGCGGTCAAGCTGGCCGATGACGGCTCCGCCTTCGAGGTGTGGCTGGATGGCGAAAAACAGGGCGAGGTGCACTGGGAGTGTATCGGCGAGCACAACGTCAACAACGGTCTGATGGCCATCGCTGCCGCCCGCCACGCTGGCGTGATGGTGGATCATGGCATCGCCGCCCTCTGCCAGTTCAAATCCCCCAAACGGCGGATGGAGCTCAAGGGCGAAGTGGCGGGCATCAGCGTCTATGACGACTTCGCCCACCACCCCACCGCCATCGACACCACCCTCGGCGGCCTGCGCGCCAAGGTAGGCGGCTCACGTATTCTGGCGGTGCTGGAGCCACGCTCCAACACCATGAAGTTGGGGGTTCACAAGGAGGAGCTGGCTGGCTGTTTCGATGGTGCCGACGAGGTGTTCTTCTTCCAGCCCCCCAACATCGGCTGGGATCTCGGCGAGGTGACGGCCCATATGACCCGACCGGCCAAGGTATTCAACGATCTGGAGACCTTGATCAACCGGTTGGTAGCCGAGAGCCGCGATGGCGACCATATTCTGATCATGAGCAACGGCGGCTTCGGCGGTATTCATGACAAGCTGATCGCCCGCCTCAAGGATTACCACGGCGAACTATGAACAAAGCAATCACCCTGGCGCTGACCGGTGCCTCCGGCGCCCCCTACGCCCTGCGCCTGCTCCAGTGTCTGGTGCAGGCGGACTATAGGGTCTATCTGCTCGCCTCATCGGCGGCTCGTGTGGTACTCAAGACTGAGCAGCAGCAGGATTGGCCCGGCTCGCCGAAAGAACTGTCGGCGTACCTCTGCCGCCAATATGGCGCCAAGGAGGGGCAGATTGTCGCCTGCGGCAAGGAGGAGTGGTTCTCGCCGGTCGCCTCCGGTTCGGCCGCCCCCAAACAGATGGTGGTCTGCCCCTGCTCCATGGGCACCGTCTCGGCCATTGCCAACGGCACCTCCGACAACCTGCTGGAACGAGCGGCGGATGTGGTGATCAAGGAGCGCGGCCAGCTGATCCTGGTGCCCCGCGAAACCCCCTTCTCGGCGATCCATCTGGAGAACATGCTGAAACTGGCACGGCTCGGGGTGACCATCATGCCTGCAGCGCCCGGTTTCTATCATGAGCCGAAAAGTATCGAGGATCTGGTGGACTTTATGGTGGCCCGCATCCTCGATCATCTGGGTGTCGAGCATGAGCTGACCCACCGCTGGGGCTATGGCCACCATTGAGGTGACAGCCACATTCGGCCATAAAAAAACGGCGCCACTCAATGAGTGACGCCGTTTTTTCGTTAAGTCGTGTTAGCGAGCCTGAATTGGCGCCGTCACGTACTTGAACAGGAAATCAGTCACCTCTTGGCGCGCCGGGCGCTGAGGTTGATTGATCATCTGCATCATCACATAGCCAAAACCGGTCAAAGAGCGGGCCAGATCCTGTGCTGACAGCACGCTGGTGATCTCCCCTGCATCCATGGCGGTTTGCAGCTCGCTGGCGATCAGCTCAAGGCAGTGATCGAGCAGCCGGGTATAGCGGGGCCATACCTCTTCCCGAACCGATGAGCTCCACTCCAGCCAGATACCGGCATAATCCGGTTGATCGTAGGCGGCATCGACAGAGAGGCGTACATGACGCTGGATCTTGTCGAAAATGGAGCCCTGGTCACCGTATGCCTGCGACAGCATCTGGTTCACAAAGCGTTCGATCTCGGCCAGCACCTCATCTACCAACTCCTCGCGGGTGTTGAAATAGTTGAAGACGGTAGCCACAGAGACCTTGGCCTGTTCGGCTATCTCGGCGTGACCTGCACGGCCAATGCCGCGACGGGAGAACACCTCGATGGCACATTCCATCAATTGGGAGCGACGAGCTTCCGGCGACAGCCGGGTACGACGTCTTATTTCTGCGCGTGGTTCCATAGTTTTTATCATCTAATAGTTATTGATTATGGTGTTTATAGTATTTTAACTAATCATGCCTGAGTGCCTGCTAACTCTATCAATTAAAATAAGCCGATAAAAGCACCACGTATCTCTAGCACCCTTCAACATGAGTGGTAGAATCATCGGTTTTGATATTCATGAACGGCCAAATCCCCTTTGGCCTTATGGGAGTAAGTGATGAAACACACCGTCGAGGTGATGATCTCCGAGGCTGAAGTAGCCGCCCGGATCGCCAAATTGGGTGAAGAGATCACCGCCCGCTATCAGGGTTCTGACGAAGTCGTGATGATTGCGCTGCTGCGCGGTTCCTGCATCTTCCTGGCCGATCTCTGCCGCCAGTGCCAGCTGCCCATCACCCTGGACTTCATGACCGCCTCCAGCTACGGCTCCGGCATGCACAGCACCCGTGACGTCCGCATCCTCAAAGACCTGGACGACGACATCAAGGGCAAGGATGTGGTGATCGTGGAAGACATCATCGACACCGGTTACACCCTCAACAAGGTGCGCGAGATCCTCTCCCTGCGCGAGCCAAAATCCCTGGCCATCTGCACTCTGCTGGACAAACCCTCCCGCCGCGAAGTGCAGGTGCCGGTCGACTGGATTGGCTTCGCCATTCCGGACGAATTCGTGGTCGGCTGTGGCATCGACTACGCCCAGAAGTACCGCAACCTGCCGTTTATCGGCAAAGTGGTACCCCAGGAGTAAGCCAGGTTCAGGAATATCACGGGTGAAGCGGCCTTGCGCCCTTTACTCTGTGCAGGCGGCCTTGGCCGCCTTTTCTGTATCGAGCCGGATTCAACCATCACAGAGGTTGCAATGAACGCACTGGAAATCAGCGGCCTGAAAAAGACCTATCAGGGGGGCGTCGAAGCCCTTAAAGGCATCGATCTTACCGTCAGGCAGGGGGATTTCTTCGCCCTGCTCGGCCCGAACGGCGCGGGCAAGTCCACCACCATCGGCGTCATCAGCTCGCTGGTGAACAAGAGCGCCGGGAAGGTGAAGGTGTTTGGCTACGACATCGACAGCGATCTCGAACAGGCCAAGGCCCAGCTCGGACTGGTGCCGCAGGAGTTCAACTTCAGCCAGTTCGAGAAGGTGATCCAGATTGTCACCCATCAGGCCGGTTTCTACGGCGTGCCCAAGGCGGAAGCCAAGATCCGCGCCGAGAAGTACCTGCGCCAGCTCGATCTGTGGGAGAAGCGCGACATGCCTGCCCGCACCCTCTCAGGCGGCATGAAGCGCCGTCTGATGATCGCCCGCGCCCTGATGCACGAACCCAAACTGCTGATCCTCGATGAACCGACCGCCGGGGTCGATATCGAGATTCGCCGCTCCATGTGGACCTTCCTCAAGGATCTCAACGAGCAGGGCGTCACTATTATTCTCACCACCCACTATCTGGAAGAGGCCGAGATGCTCTGCCGCAACATCGGCATCATCGACAAGGGTCGTCTGATCGAGAACACCAGCATGAAGAATCTGCTGGGCAAGCTGGGTCGCGAGACCTTCCTGCTCGACCTTGCGCCAGGTTCTGCCGTACCCGAGGTGCCAGAGTTCAACGGCCGTATGCCGGATGAGCGCACTCTTGAGGTGGATCTCGACAAGAGCCAGTCACTCAACAGCTTGTTCGAGCAGTTGTCGAACCAGCAGGTGCAGGTCGTGAGCATGCGAAACAAAGCCAACCGGCTGGAAGAGCTGTTCGTCAATCTGGTCGAAGAGGGGAGAAAAGCATGAATCTGGCCATCTATTACATCGCCTTCAAGAGCATTCTGGCCAAGGAGGTGAGCCGCTTTACCCGGATCTGGATCCAGACCCTGGTACCACCGGCCATCACCATGAGCCTCTACTTCGTCATCTTCGGCAACCTGATCGGTTCGCGCATCGGTGACATGGGTGGCTTCACCTACATGGAGTTCATCGTGCCCGGCCTCATCATGATGTCGGTGATCACCAACTCCTACTCCAACGTCGCCTCCTCCTTCTTCAGCGCCAAGTTCCAGCGCAATATCGAGGAGATGCTGGTGGCGCCGGTGCCCAACTACGTCATCATCGCAGGTTACGTGGGCGGAGGCGTGGCACGCGGCCTCTGTGTAGGCCTCATCGTCACCCTGGTGTCGCTGTTCTTCGTGCCGCTGCAGATCCACCATCTGTTCAGCGTCTGCTTCACCGTGCTGCTCACCGCGGTCCTCTTCTCGCTGGGTGGCCTTATCAACGCGGTGTTTGCCAAGACCTTCGATGACATCAGCATCATCCCCACCTTCGTGCTGACACCGCTCACCTATCTGGGCGGGGTGTTCTACTCCATCAGCCTGCTGCCCCCCTTCTGGCAGGGTGTCTCCCAGGTGAACCCCATCATCTACATGGTGAACGCGTTCCGTTACGGCTTCCTCGGCATCTCCGACGTGCCGCTCGGCACCGCCTACCTCATCATCATCGGCTTTATCGTGGCCCTCTACGGTATCGCCTGGTGGCTTATCTCCCGCGGCACCGGCCTGCGCCACTGATGACCAAAACGGGCACCTCGCGGTGCCCGTTTTTTATTCCCCCTGTAGCCCCTTCAACCTGCCAGCCCCCTTCTCAATAACCTGCCTGTTATTAAGGATTTACCTGACACCTTGTGATCCACCGCAATTTTCGAATTACCCCCAAAGGTATAATTCTCGCGGTTGGATGTGCCGTCACGGATGGCTCGTCCGTCTCTTCATTTCTCTCATCAGGGCAGGATCGCCTATGTCACTTATCACCGAGTTGCCAGCCATTTTCGATAGTTTTTCAGATGCCCGTCGTCAGGGCTTTCTGGCTGTGATGGCACTCAAGGAGCGACAGATCCCCCTGGTCGGCACCTACTGCACCTTTATGCCGCAGGAGATGGCGATGGCCGCCGGCGCGGTGGTGGTATCGCTCTGCTCCACCAGCGACGAGACCATCGAGGAGGCCGAGAAAGACTTGCCCCGCAACCTCTGCCCGCTGATCAAGAGCAGCTACGGTTTCGGCAAGACCGACAAGTGCCCCTACTTCTACTTCTCCGATCTGGTGGTGGGGGAAACCACCTGTGACGGCAAGAAGAAGATGTACGAGTACATGGCCGAGTTCAAACCGGTGCATGTGATGCAGTTGCCCAACCGCGCCGATGACGAAGCCTCCCGCACCCTGTGGCGCAGCGAAATCGTCCGCTTCAAGGAGTTGCTGGAGCAGCAGTTCGGCAAGCCCATCAGAGAGCAGGCATTGCGAGACGCCATCGTGCTGAAAAACCGCGAGCGCCGCGCGCTGGCCGATTTCTACCGGCTGGGCCAGCTCAATCCGCCGGCACTCAGCGGTACCGACCTGCTCAAGGTGGTCTATGGCGCCACCTTCCGCTTCGACAAGGAGCAGCTCATCAGCGAGCTGCAGGAGATGACCCGCCGCATCAAGGTCGAGTATGCCGAGGGCAAGCGGCTCGATGCCCGCCCGCGCATCCTCATCACCGGCTGCCCCATCGGCGGCGCGGCCGACAAGGTGGTGCGCCTCATCGAGGAGCTCGGCGGCTGGGTGGTGGGTTACGAGAACTGCACCGGCGCCAAGGCAACCGAGCAGTGCGTCAGCGAAGAGGGCGACCCGTTCGATGCGCTGACCGACAAGTATCTGGCCATCGGCTGCTCCTGCATCTCTCCCAACCACCAGCGCATGAATCTGCTGAGCCAGATGGTGGAGGAGTATCAGGCGGACGGAGTGATCGATGTGATCCTGCAGGCTTGCCACACCTATGCGGTGGAGTCGCTCGCCATCAAGCGCCATGTGCGCGAACGCCACGGTATCCCCTACATGGCAGTCGAGACCGACTACTCCAGCGCCGACAAGGGACAACTGGCGACCCGGCTGGCCGCCTTTATCGAGATGCTGTAAGGAGGCGCCGTGTCACTCTCCATCGGGATTGACTCGGGCTCCACCGCGACCAAGGGGATCCTGTTCGACAGCCGGGATGGCGGGCGTATCGTCCGCCGTTTTCTGGTGCCGACCCCCTTTCGTCCGCTGGCTGCCATCGAGCAAGGCTGGGAGGAGCTCTCGTCCGATTTGCCCCAACGACCTTATCTGACGCTGACCGGCTATGGCCGGGATCTGGCGTCGTTCGCCGATCGCCGAGTCACCGAGATCTCCTGCCACGGGCTGGGCGCTCGCCTGCTCTGCCCATCGGTACACACCGTCATCGACATCGGCGGGCAGGACAGCAAGGTGATCCAGCTCGATAGCGACGGCAACCTCACCGATTTTCTGATGAACGACAAGTGCGCCGCCGGCACCGGTCGCTTTCTCGAGGTGATCACCCGCACTCTGGGTGCCCGGGTCGAGCAGCTTGACGAACTGCTGCAAGGGGCCGAGCCCCACGACATCAGCAGCATGTGTACCGTGTTTGCCGAATCGGAGGCTATCAGCCTGCGCTCGGCGGGCATTCCGGCCGAGTCAATCCTGGCCGGTATCGTCCGCTCCATGGCCCGGCGCAGTGCCAACTTTATCGGCCGCCTCGGCGCCCGACCGAGCGTGCTCTTTACCGGCGGCGTCAGCCACTGCGCCACCTTCCGCCACTATCTGGCCGAAGGGTTGGGCTGCGAAGTGGCCACCCACCCGGACGCCCAGTTTGCCGGTGCGCTGGGGGCTGCCCTGTTCGGCGCGCGCGCCAGCACGGGAGGCAAATCATGAATCAGGAGTTTCTCTACCTGTTCCACTCCACCCTCGGCACGATCAGGATGCGCAAGCGGCTGGAGCAGCACGGTCAGTCGTTTCGGGTCTGCGATGTACCGCGCCTGCTCAGCGCCGGCTGTGGCCTCGCCATTCGCTTGCACTGCCCGCCAGACGAGTGGCAACAGTGGTGTCAGCACGGTGAAACCGCCGCTGTCTTTCACTGCGAAGCGGACGGCGACTATCAGGAGCTGGCACGCTACCCGGCCGATAGCCCGGACATGGCGAAGCAAACGCTTGTGGCTGGCAGTCGGAGTCATGGATGATAAAGATCTATCCCATGGCCGTTTATCTGCGCATGCTGGCCAATCTGGCGTTGGGGGGGTTCTTCCTCGCCTCCGCCGGGTTCAAGCTGGTCTCCCCCGCCCTGTTCATCGAGCAGATCGGCGCCTTTGGCCTGATCTGGCCGCCGCTAATCCCGTTCGCCGCCTGGGGGCTGATTGCCCTTGAGCTCTGCGCAGGGCTTGCGGTCATCGCCAACCGGCGCTGGGGACTCTGGCTGGTGATCGGGCTGCTCGCCCTGTTTATTCCGGTGTTGGGCTATGGCGTTGCCATCGGGCTCGACATCTCTTGCGGCTGTCTGGGCAGGGCTGATCTCAGCTCGCTGCCGGAGGCCATTGTGCGGGATCTGCTGCTACTGACGCTTGCGGGCGCCCTGCTGCGAACTTCCCGCCCCGTTTTTCCCGTACTGAAGGAGTAGTGACATGATGACATTGCGATCCCGCACTCTGGTGGCCTCGCTGATCGCCGCCAGCTTTGCCCTCGGTGGCTGTGGCGACAACCAGTTCGAGCAGGAGGTGAAGCTTGAGCAATCGGCTGTGCAGCTGGCACAGGAGGCGCAGCAGGGGGGCTATCAGCTGCTGACCGTGGCCGAGCTGAAGACCCGGATGGACAAGGGCGAGGAGCTGGTGATCATCGACACCATGCCCTATGAGGACTCCTACAAGAAAGAGCACATTCCGGGCGCCAAAAACTTTGTCTTCGTGAAGGAGGCCAAGTCCGGCGACAACTGGAGCGAGATCGTCGAGGGAAGCGGCACGGCGGAACAGTTCCAGACGCTGCTGGGTGAAGACAAAGCCCGCCCTGTGGCGATCTACTGCGGCTTCGTCAAGTGCGGCCGCAGCCACAATGCCGCCGCCTGGGCGGTGACTCAGGGCTATCAGCAGGTCTATCGGGTGCCGGGCGGCATCTTCGCCTGGAAAGGCGCCGGTTACCCCGTCTCTGCCGAGTAACCGCGTCTGCCCACAAGGCAACACAGCCGATATGAAAGAAGCCCGCAACTGCGGGCTTCTTTCATATTGGGCAACACTCGGAGTTAACTGGCGGCCTGCTCCAGTGGCTGCGGCTGCTCCGCTTGGGCCAGCGACTGCTTGCCCAGCAACCGCTTGGTGATCATCGCCGCCATGATGGAGCCGTTGACGTTGAGAGCTGTGCGGCCCATATCCACCAGCGGCTCGATGGCGATCATCACCCCCACCAGCGCGATAGGGAAGTTGAGGGTGGAGAGCACGATAAGCGCAGCGAAGGTGCCGCCACCGCCGACGCCAGCCACCCCGATGGAGCCCAGCGCAATCACCGGCAGCAGAGTCAGCAGGAACAGGGGTTCAAACGGGTTGATACCGAGCATGGGGGCAATCATCGCCACCATCATGGCCGGATAGATGCCGGCACAGCCGTTCTGGCCGAGGTTGGCACCGAACGAGGCGGCAAAGTTGGCGATGCTGGAGGGCACGCCAAGACGTTGCTGGGTCTCGATGCTGAGCGGGATGGAAGCCGCGCTGCTGCGGGAGATAAAGGCAAAGGTGAGCACACCCCACACTTCCCGCAGATAGTGCAGCGGGTTCTGGCCGATCAGCAGCAGGATCACCATGTGTACCGCAAACATCGCCAGAATGGCGACGTAGCAGACCAGAATAAAGCCGAGCAGGCTGAGGATCTCGCTCAGGGGATAGTGGGCCACCACCCGGGCGATCAGCGCCATCACGCCATAGGGGGTGAGCGCAATCACCACCCGCACCATCTTCATCACCCACAGTTGCAGGGTGTCGATGGCCACGGCGGCGCGAGCACCAGCCTCTGGATGCTCCACCTTCAACTGCAGCAGGGCAACCCCCGCCAGCACGGTGAAGATCACCACGCCGATCACCGAGAGACCGCGGCTACCCGCCATATCGGCGGCAAAGTTGGTGGGCACCAGCGAGAGCAGCAGGGCTGGTAGGGTCTGGGCACTGTCGATGGTGCTCATGCTCTGTTGCAGCGCTGCCGTGTCGCTGCCGTGGCTCAACAGCCCCTCGGCAGTGAGACCGCTCAGATGGGTCACCGTCATCCCCACCACACCGGCGATCATCACCAGGGTCAGCATGGAGCCGATCAGCACGGCGCTGATCTTGCCGAGGGACTGGGCCTGATCCAGCTTGTTGATGGCGGAGAGGATGGAGGTGAACACCAGCGGCATCATCACCACCTTGAGCAGGCTGACATAGCCGCCGCCGATGATATTGACCCACTCCAGGGTCTGCTGAACGCCGGCATCATCGGCGCCCCAGCCCAGTTGCAGCGCCAGCCCGAACAGGGCGCCAAGCAGCAGACCCGCAAGTACCTTGCGCGAGAGCGGCACAGTAGAGGGAATCCGGGTCAGGGCAAAACAGAGCAGACAGAAGAGCAACGAAGCAAACAAGGTAAACATAAATAAACACCTGTAGCGGCCATCAGGGCCGATTGTGGAAAGCGAAAACAGAGGGTGCGAGCGGGGTCGCGGGGGAGAACGCCGGATTGCAGGCGTGAAAAAGCAGCGGACGCCCAAGAGGGCGTCCGCTGGCAATTGGGGGTATTACTTCTTTACGGGGGTGTCGTACTGTTCGGGTTCGTCGCTATAAACGCAGACATTCCACTTCGCGGCCAAACCATCTTCCGCCAGACAGTAACGCTCGAAGAAAGCCTTGATCTCCGCGCGCTGGCAGTGGGCTTCGAAAGCCGCCATATCTTGCCAAATCTCGTTGAACACGATGGGGAAGCTCTCCCCCTCGGCAAACGGACTCGCGATGTGGCGGGTCACCCGATATTGCAGGCAGCCATCCTCACGCAGGGTGTTGGGCTCGAGCGCCTGCAGCACCTGAAACAGGGCCTGCTCCTGACCGGGTTTGGGCAGGAATTGGGCAATGCAGTAAACCTTCTTGGACATGGGGTCCTCCTGGTTGTGGCGGGCTCAGGCTTGCTGCAGCGTGACCACTTGATTGTCGATAAGACGGGCCTTGCCAAGATAAGCGGCCATCAGGATCACCAGCTGCGCGCTCTCGTCAGTGGCGGATTCGAGGGTGGCGGCATCGACGATGTCGATGGCATCGGTACGAAAACCGGCGTTGTCGAGACGCTGGCTGGCCTGCGCCACCAAGGAGGGCAGGTGGTGATCACCCGCTTCAATCTGCTCGGCGATCCAGTTCATGGTGCGCGCCAGCTCGGGGGCAATGGCCCGCTCGGCGGCAGTCAGGTAGCCGTTACGCGAAGAGAGCGCCAGCCCGTCTTCGGCCCGCACGGTGGGCACGCCAACGATCTCGATGGGCATCGCCATGTCGGCCACCATCTTGCGAATGAGCGCCAGCTGCTGGTAATCCTTCTGGCCAAAACAGGCCACATCCGGCTGTACCAGATTGAACAGCTTGGTAACGACAGTGCTGACCCCGCGGAAGTGACCCGGGCGCAGTGCCCCCTCCAGCAGATTGGAGAGACCCGGCACCTCGACGAAGGTCTGGCTGGCCAGCCCCTGCGGATACATGATCTCCGGGGTCGGGGTGAACACCATATCGACACCGGCCGCTTCCAGCGCGGCGCAATCTTGCTCCAGAGTGCGCGGATAGTTGGCAAGATCCTCGGCCTTGTCGAACTGCATCGGGTTGACGAAGATGCTGACCACCACCTTCTCGGCGTGGCTGTGCGCCTCTTTCACCAGCGTCAGGTGGCCCTGATGCAGATTGCCCATGGTGGGCACGAATGCGATGGCACGCCCTTCACGGCGCCATTGGCTGATCTGCTCACGCAGAACGACGGGATTATTTACGACCAACATCAGCAGTTCACCTTCCGATAAATCAAAAAGAGAGACGGGTTGCATCCACAGATAGCGCTCGGGCGGGATGGGGCACGAACATAGCTATCAGCAGTTCACCTTTAGATGAATCAATAAGATACGGATTAGCTATACAGATTAACTGTGCGAGGCTGACAAGCAGAGACGGGGGCCGCAGCCCCCATCATGCAACTGCCAGGATCAGTTGAAGCAGTGCTCCGGGCCGGGGAAACTCCCCTCGCTCACCTGCTGCACATAGAGGCGGATGGCGGCACGCACATCACCGGTCTCGGCCAGGAAGTTCTTGGTGAACTTGGGCACGTAACCGGAGGTGACGCCAAAGGCATCGTGCATCACCAAAATTTGACCATCGGTCGCGGGGCCGGCACCAATGCCGATCACCGGGATGCGAAGCGCCTTGGTGATGCGCTCGGCCAGCGCAGTGGGCACACACTCGAGCACCAGCAGCTGGATACCGGCCGCTTGCAGTTCGAGGGCCTGGCGGTAGATCTCCTGCGCCTGAAACTCGTCACGCCCCTGCACCTTGAAGCCACCAAAGACATGAACGGATTGCGGAGTGAGGCCGAGGTGACCGCACACCGGCACCCCGTTGCGGGTAAGGTGGCGGATGGAATCACACAGCCAGTCGCCCCCTTCCATCTTCACCATGCGGGCACCGGCCGCCATCAGGCGGGCGGCGTTCTGGTAAGTCTGCTCGGGGGTGGCGTAGCTCATGAACGGCATGTCGGCGACCACCAGTGCCTTGCTGGCACCGCGCGCCACACAGCGGGTGTGATAGACCATCTCATCCATGTTGACCGCCAGGGTATCCTGACCCCCTTGCAGCACCATGCCCAGCGAATCGCCGATAAGCAGCACGTGGGCCCCCTCGTCGTCGAACAGCTTGGCAAAGGTGGCATCATAGGCGGTGATGGCGGTGAACTTTTGACCTTCCTGCTTCATCTTCAGCAGGCTGGCGGTGGTGATCTTGCTCATAGAGGCTCCTGTACGTCTGCACGCGGGGCAATGATGGCCAAATCATTGTGCGGGCAGCGGGCAACCAGTCGGGCGAGCGGGGTGCCGCAGGGCAGCACCAGAGCAGGCGCAATTTCGGCAAGGGGCAGCAGCACGAACTCCCGCTCCTTCATGCCGTAGTGGGGTACGATCAGGCGCTCATGGTTGATCACCTGATCCCCATAGAGCAGCAGATCGAGATCCAGAGTTCTCGGCCCCCACCGCTCATCTTTGCGCACACGTCCCTGTTCCAGCTCGATTTTTTGTAATTGATCCAGCAGCGCAAGGGGCGCGAGCCGGGTATTGAGCCGGGCCACGGCATTGACGTAGTCCGGCTGGTCAGCAGGGCCCATGGGGCGGCTGCTGTAAAACGACGAGGCCTCCACCAGCACAGATTCCGGCAACCTTGCCAAGGCGGCAACGGCGCGACGAGCCTGACCCAGCGGATCAGACAGGTTGGAACCAATGGCGATGAAGACCTCGGTCATCACGTCTGTTGTCACTCGGCCACTTTCGGTTTGCGGCGACGGGGGCGACGACGGTTGCGGCTGTTGCTGCTGCGCTTCTCGCCATCGTGGCTGCGGGGCTCACCGCGCTCACCGTTGGCCGGGCGACGGGTCGCTTCACGCTGCAGTTGCGGGCGCACATCCGGATTGGAGGCAACATAGCGCTCCCACCAGCTGGCCAGCTCGCCGAGACCGCGCTCGACCCGGTTGCGCAGCAACAGGAAGTCGAACGCCGCGCGGAACTTGGGATGCTCCATGGCGCGCTCGGGGTGCTTGCCCTGACGACGGGTCAGACGCTGTTGCAGTGCCCAGATGTCGCGGACATCGGTAGTGAAACGGCGGGGAACGGCGATGATCCGCACCTGATTGTCCAGCACCTCGTTGATCGCCAGCATGAAGGCGTCATACCAGGGCAGGCCGCTCTCGTTCTCCAGCACCCGACCACGGGCCTCGACGCAGCCCCACAGCAAGGTGGCGTAGAGGAAGGCGGGAGTGACGCGTTTCTCTTCACGAACCCGGGTGTCGGTATCGATCAGCGCCTGCTCGATAAACTGTTCGTAAGGCGAGTTGCCGTGCGGGGTAAACAGCGCAGCCACTTGCGGGAAGAGCTGCTGGAACAGGCCATACTCGCGCAGCAGTTTGTAGGTCGCCAGACCGTCGCCAGCCAGGAACAGCTTGAGGGTCTCCTCAAACAGGCGGGCAGCCGGGATGTCTTGCAGCAGTGGCGCCAGCTCCTTGATGGGGGCGGCAGTACGCGGGCTGATGGTCATATCCAGCTTGGCGGCAAAGCGCACGGCGCGCAGCATACGCACCGGATCTTCACGATAACGGGTCTCGGGATCGCCGATCAGCTCAAGCTTGCGCTCGGCCAGATCTTCCAGACCCCCTTCGAAATCGTGCAGGGTGAAATCTTTGGCGCTGTAGTAGAGGGCGTTGACGGTAAAGTCGCGGCGCTCGGCATCCTCTTCGATGGTGCCGTAGACGTTGTCGCGCAGCAGCATGCCTTCATCAGACTGGGCCGACACATGTTTGCTGGTATTGACCTGATGGTGGTGACCCCGGAAGGTGGCCACTTCGATCACGTCACGACCAAAGACAATGTGGGCCAGGCGGAAACGACGGCCAATCAGGCGGCAGTTGCTGAACAGCGCCTTGATCTGCTCCGGCGTCGCATCGGTTGCGATGTCGAAATCCTTGGGCGTCTTCCCGAGCAGCAGATCCCGGACTCCGCCGCCGACCAGGTAGGCCTCATAGCCCCCTTTGTTCAGGCGATAGAGCACCTTGAGTGCATTCTCGCTGATCTCTTTGCGCGAAATAGGGTGCTGATCACGGCTTAAGGTACGACGTTGACCGGCGACACGGGCTGGAATGGGGGATTCCACCGACTGCTCGCCGTCTTCCTTGCCGAGCACCTTGCGGCAAAAGTTTGCGATCTGGGAAAAAATGGTACACCTCTTCATGACTTCTAAATTGACGGGAGGCCAAAAAATAGCGGCCTATCATAGCTCACGCCTAACCAAATGAAAAACCGTGCTGACAATTGATCCCGCATGAAACCGTCTGCCAGCGAAAATAGCGGTCAATCTGCACATAGCTCACACCTGACCAAATGAAAAACCGTGCTGACAATTGATCCCGCATGAAACCGTCTGTCAGCGAAAATAGCTGTCTATCAGCGCCCAGCTCACGTCCTATTACACGAAAACCGGCTCTCTTTACTCAATGTCCAGCGGGATCTTCTCGCTGGCTGGCACCCGTTCGAGCTGCCAGTTGGCGATGCCCCATTCGATGATCTCGTCGATCCGGCTCGCCATCAGCTCGGGGGGCGGGCACTGGCCGAGGAAGTGCAGCGCCTGCCACAGGGCCGGTCGCACCTCATCGAGCGCCAGGGCCGGCGCATGGTTCTGCTTGGAGAGCTTGTTGCCATCTGCCAGCACCGCCAGCGGCAGGTGCACCCAGTCGGGCACCGGCGCCCCCAGGGTCTGATAAAGGGCAATCTGGCGCACCGTGGGCTCCAGAAGATCGGCGCCGCGCACTATCTCGGTGATGCCGCTGTCCATGTCATCCACCACCACCGCCAGGTTGTAGGCGTAGAGCCCGTCGCGGCGGCGGATAATAAAATCCTCCTCGGCGAGCGCTGCAGGGACCGCGATATGGCCCTGCAAGCGATCGTCGAAGTGGTAGACCGGATGGTGCTGGCGCAGCCGGGCGGCGCAACCTTCGGCCGCAAGCCCGAGGGTGCGGCAGTGGCCGCTGTAGAGACCGCCCACGGCCATAATTTCGCGCCGTGTACAGCGGCACCAGTAGAGATCCCCCGCCCGGTAGAGCTGGTCGATGATCTCGTCATAACGGCCGTGGCGCGCGCTCTGGAACATCACCTCCCCATCCCACTCGAGACCATATGCTTCAAGAGTCTTGAGGATCAGGGTCGCAGCCCCTGCCATTTCCCGCGGCGGGTCGATATCCTCGATGCGCACCAGCCAGCGCCCCTGCTGCGCTCTGGCCTGCAAAAAGCTGCCGAGGGCCGCAATCAGCGAACCGAAGTGGAGCGGGCCTGAGGGTGAAGGTGCAAAGCGGCCGACATAGGGACGTGCAAGGGGTGAGGACGGGGGATTCACTGGCATGACTGTTCAGGTAAGCAATTCATTGAGGCTGCATTCTGGGGCGCGACCGCCAAAAGCTCAATAAAAAAGGGAGCCCGCGAGCTCCCTTTTTCATATACCAGAGGGTCGGGATCAACCGGCCATCTGTTTTTCCTTGATCTCGGCCAGCGTCTTGCAATCGACACAGAGGTCGGCAGTCGGACGGGCTTCCAGACGACGGATACCGATCTCGATACCGCAGTGTTCGCAGTAACCGAAATCATCGTCTTCAAGCAGCTGCAAGGTCTTCTCGATCTTCTTGATCAGCTTGCGTTCACGGTCGCGGGTACGCAGTTCAAGAGCGAACTCTTCTTCTTGCGCGGCACGATCCACGGGATCCGGGAAGTTGGCAGCCTCGTCTTTCATATGGTCGACGGTACGATCAACTTCCTGCATCAGTTGGTTGCGCCAGGCACCCAGGATCTTGCGAAAATGCGCCTTTTGTTGGTCATTCATGTACTCCTCACCCGGCTTTTCCTGGTAAGGCGCGACACCCGCAATGGCCAGGGGGCCCAGAGATTTCCTGTTTTCGCCTGTTGGCATGCCCTGTCTCCTAATTCAGCACGCTACCCGTGCCATCCATAAATTGAGGGCGACATCTATAGCAGAAGGGTAACGGGTAAGCAAACGAGCCGTACCAATAATGTTACCCACTCCAATATTTATGCACTCCCCTCGGGTAACAGGTGACCAGATTCAAACGGGATAAACCCTTGAGCCACCATGCCTTGCACCCCAACATGGGGCCGATAGCATAAAATTTCAACCCCCGCCGCGATTGCCTGCTCAATTAGCAGACTATAGTGCGGATCTATATGGGTTGCAGGGCGCATCCGGCTTATTCCGGAGTGCAACACCATAAAGAGCAGCACGGCCCTGTGGCCCGCCGCTTTCATCGCCATCAACTCGCGCAAATGCTTGGCACCACGGGCGGTGACCGCATCGGGGAAGTAGCCCATGCCAGCCTCCTCCCGCTCGTCGAGCAGGGTGACCGATTTTACCTCGATGTAACAATTTCCCTTCTCGTCATCTTCCAGCAACAGATCGATGCGACTGTTCTCTTCGCCATACTTCACCTCGGTGCGCAACCGGCTGTACCCCGCCAGCGGAGCGATGGCCTCCTGCTCGATCAACTCCCGGGCGATCTGGTTGGCGCGCGCCGTGTTGACGCAGATAAAGTTGCCCGCCGGGCTCTCGGCGATCTCCCAGCTGTTGGGCAGCTTGCGCTTGGGGTTATCGGAGGTGGAGTACCAGACCCGGGTGCCCGGATCAGCACAACCGGTCATGGCACCGGTGTTGGCGCAGTGGATGGTAATGACCTCGCCGTTATCGAGTTGCACATCGGTCAGAAAGCGCTTGTAGCGGGCCACCAGCTGGCCCGATTGCAGGGGGGGATCAAAGATCACGGGTTAGCCCTCCGCCCGTCTTCTTTTACCCGGGCGCGCAGCGGCCAGCAGGCAAGCGGCTCGTAGCGTACCCCGTCCGGAGTCGAGATGGATTGATAGAGGCAGAACTCATCGGCCTGCAGCAGAAAATTTGGGGCAGGCAGGATGGCCGGAGCCTCACCCGCCTTGCGCGACAGGGTGACATGGGGGCGATAACCCTGCTCGCCATTGCCAAGGCGCAGCTTCTCGCCGTGGCGGCGCAGCGCCTTCGCCAGCACGGTCAGCTCGTTGGGCCACTCCTTCGGGCCAATCCAGGCCGCCTTGGCCCGGCTGAACCAGCCGGTCTCATCCAGCCTGATGGTGAGCGGCGGACAGTGCTGACGCTCCACGGCGGCGATCAGGCGGCGGGTGGTCAACTCGTCAGCCTCACCCAGAAATGCCAGGGTCAGGTGGAGGTTGGCTTGCGGCACCGGCTGACCGGGCCAGGGCTGCTGATCGCGCCAGGCGATGAGCTCGGGAGCGAGCTCCTTGACGGGCAGGGCAAAGAAGAGTTTGGCCATGTGGTGATAATGCCTTTTTCACGCTCATTGGATGGGCCCATTCTATGGCAGCCATCCGGCCATGTCTCGCCACCCTCCTACCCGAGTGGCCATATCCGCACATCCACTCACGGTGGCGCGGGTGGCTGTGGCAGAATAGGCGCCGTTTTACCGGTTGCCACAGAAGGTGCTCATCGCTTTGTCCCAGCTCCCCATCGTTTCGGTATTGCCCGAACTCTTTGCCGCCCTCGACAGCCACACCAGCGTGATCCTGCAGGCGCCACCCGGCGCGGGCAAATCGACCCTGCTGCCGCTGGAGCTGGTGTGCCAGAACCGTCTGCCCGGCCGCATCATCATGCTGGAGCCAAGGCGGCTGGCTGCGCGCAATATCGCCACTTTTCTGGCGCGCCAGCTGGGGGAGAAGGTGGGCGAGCGCATCGGCCTGCGGGTACGTGGCGAGAGCCGCACCAGCTCAGCGACCCGGCTCGAGATCGTCACCGAAGGGGTGCTGACCCGGATGTTGCAGCAGGACCCTGAGCTGACTGGCATCTCGCTGGTCATCTTCGATGAGTTCCACGAACGCAGTCTGCACGCCGATACCGCGCTGGCCTTCGCCATCGAGAGCCAGCAAGGGCTGCGCGATGACCTCAAGCTCTTGATTATGTCCGCAACCCTGGATGGCATGGCACTCGAGACCTTGTTGCCGGATGCCCCTGTGGTTCGCTCCGAGGGGCGCGGTTTTCCCATCGACTATCACTACCGCCCCGCCAATCGCCAGCAGTGGCTGGAGCCGCAGGTCGGCGCCGTGGTACTCGAGGCGCTGGCCGAGCAAGATGGCAGTCTGCTGGTCTTTCTGCCGGGACAGGGGGAGATCGAGCGGCTGGCGCAGTGGTTGGCAGACAAACTGCCGGACGACGTGACCCTCGCCCCCCTCTACGGCCGCCTCGACATGGCGGCGCAGCAGGCAGCTATCGAACCGGCGCCTGCCGGCCGCCGTAAGCTGGTGCTCACCACCAATGTGGCGGAGACCTCCCTCACTATTGAGGGGATTTCGGTGGTGATCGACTGCGGGCTGGAACGACGGGCCTCCTATGATCTGAAAAGCGGTGTCACCCGACTGGAAACCCGCCAGATAGCCAAATCCTCCGCCACCCAGCGGGCAGGCCGCGCCGGTCGCCTCGGCCCCGGTATCTGCTACCGGCTCTGGAGCAGCGAGGTGCAGGAGCGGCTCGCCGAGCAGAGCCCGCCAGATATCCTCACTCAGGAGCTGACCGGTCTGCTGCTGGATGCCGCCCAGTGGGGGGCCAGGGTGGAAGATCTGCCGCTGCTGGACATGCCCCCCACCGCCGCGGTAGCCAGCGCCCAGCAGCTGCTGGTGGCCCTCGGCGCCATGAAGCCGGAGGGTGAGCAACAACTCACTGCCGCTGGCCGTGCCATGGCAGCTTTCGGCACCCACCCTCGCCTCGCCCGCATGCTGCTGCGCGCCCGCGAGCTGGAAGCTGAAGGTCTGACAGGGATTGTCGCCGATGCCGCTTATCTGGTGGCGTTGCAGGAAGAAGATCTGCGAGGATCGGAGCGCCTATCTGTGTTGTTCCACCGCCGTCAAAGTGCCCTGCGCCAGGGTGCGGCCCGCTGGTTTGAGCGGCTTGGCGCCCGCCCTGCCAGTGCGCAGGGTCAGTGGCTGGGGCTACTCTGCGCCCTCGCCTGGCCGGATCGCATCGGCAAGCTGCGCAGCGGCAGTCGCTATCAACTCAGTGGTGGGGTGAGCTGCGATCTGGTAGAAGGTCATCCCTGTCAGGGACAAGCCGCCCTTATCGCCATCGAGATGGGTCAGAACGATCGGGGTAGCCGCATTTTTATCGCCGAACCGGTCGATCTCGACGAGCTGGTGCGCCTGCTGCCGGAACTGGTGAGCGAACGGCAGTGGTTCGACTGGGATGAACGGGAAGAGCGGGTGCGCGCCGAACGCCAGCAGGTGATCGGCGAGCTGGTGCTGAACCAGCGACCGCTGACCGAACTCTCTGACGAGCAGAAAGGGCGCTGCCTGCTGCAAGGTATTCGCCGCAAGGGGCTGCATGTGCTGCCGTGGGACGAGAGCAGCGAAGGGCTGCTGGCCCGTCTGTGCTGCGCCCGCGACTGGCTGCCCGATGAGGGGTGGCCCGCGATGGATGAGGAAAATTTGCTGGCCACGCTGGAACAGTGGCTGCTGCCAGCGGTGAGCGGTATGACCCGGCTGGAGCAGCTGAAGAAGCTCAATATGAGCGACATCCTGCGTCAATCCCTGCCCTGGCCGTTGCCCAAACGGCTGGACAAGGCGCTGCCGAGCCACTTTGCGGCACCCACCGGCAGCCGGGTGCGGATCCGCTATCAGCCAGGGCAGGCACCGGTGATCCCGGTGCGCATTCAGGAGATGTTCGGGCAAGGTTCGACCCCCTGCGTGGCCGATGGCCGGGTGCCGCTGGTAGTGGAGCTGCTCTCCCCCGCCCAGCGACCGCTGCAGATCACCGCCGATCTGGCCGCCTTCTGGGTTGGCTCCTACGAACAGGTGAAGAAAGAGATGAAGGGGCGCTATCCCCGCCACTACTGGCCGGATAATCCGCTGGAAGCGATGCCGACCAAGGTCACCAAAAAGAAGATGGGCATCTAGGTTCGGCGGGTTAATCCCGCTCGAACGTTCGCGAATGCGACATAACAAGTAGAAAGGAAAGCAAAGAGGATTTATGGCAACCCAACGACGCAAGCGTGCCCCCAAGAAGGCAGCGCCCAAACGCACCATCTGGCGCAAGCTGTTCTGGCTTGGCTTCAAGCTCTCCCTGGTGGTGGCGGCCTTTATGGTGGTGTTTGGCATCTACCTCGATACCAAGGTGCGCGAGCGCTTCGATGGCGAGAAGTGGCAGCTGCCGGTGATGGTCTACAGCCGCCCGCTGGAGCTCTACCCCAGCCAGCGCCTGTCGCGGGACCAGATGCTGCGCGAGCTCAACATGCTGAGCTACAAGCAGGTGCGCCAGCCTCACACGCCGGGTGAATACACCATCAATGGCAACCGCATCGAGCTGATTCGCCGTCCGTTCGAGTTCTATGACGGCGCCGATGGTGCCCGTGGCCTGCGCCTCACCTTCAACGGCCCGCGCCTTGAGGGGATCCAGTCGCTGGAGAACCAGCGCCAGCTCGGTTACGCCCAGATGGACCCGGTGCTGCTCGATCGCCTCAATACCGAAGATCGGGAAGATCGCCTGCTGGTACGTATCGCCGAAGTGCCCGACAGCCTGCTGGTGACCCTGCTCACCACCGAAGATCGCGACTTCTACCAGCATGGCGGCGTCTCGCCAGTGGCCATCATGCGCGCCATGTTCGCCAACCTGATCGCGGGTCGCACCGTGCAGGGGGGCAGTACCCTGACCCAGCAGCTGGCCAAAAACTTCTTCCTGACCCGTGAACGCAGCCTGTGGCGAAAACTGCAGGAAGCCTATATGGCGGTGCTGATCGACTATCGCTACAGCAAGGACGAGATCCTGGAGTCTTACCTCAACGAGGTCTATCTGGGGCAGAACTTCTCGCAAGGGGTCTATGGTTTCGGGCTTGCCTCCTACTTCTACTTCGGCATTCCGGTCAACGAGCTGGATATCGATCAGGTCGCCCTGCTGGTCGGTCTGGTGAAAGGCCCCTCCTATTACGATCCCTGGCGCTTCCCGGAGCGGGCCAAGACCCGCCGTGATCTGGTGCTGAAGCTGCTGATGGATCACGGCAGCCTGACCCAGGCCGAATATGAGCTGGCCAGCCGCCAGCCCCTCGGCATCATCGCCCGCGGCCAGATGAGCTATGGCCGCACCCCGGCCTTTATGGGACTGCTCAAGCGAGAGATCCAGAGCCGCTTCGGCGCCGATCTGCTCAAGCAGTCCGGCCTCAAGATCTTCACCAGCCTCGACCCCATCGCCCAGCATGCGGCCGAGCGGGCGGTCGAATCGGGCCTCGCCGATATCGAGAAACTGCGCGGCAAGAAAAAGCTGGAGGCGGCCATGGTGGTCTCCGACTGGCACAAGGGCGAAGTGGTGGCGCTGGTGGGTGGCCGCGATCCCCGCTACGCCGGGTTCAACCGGGCGCTGGATGCCCGCCGCCAGATCGGCTCGCTGGTGAAACCGGCAGTCTACCTCACCGGTCTCTCCAACGGCCTGACCCTGGCGACCCCGCTCAAAGATCAGCCGATCCGCATTCGCGGTCAGGATGGTCAGGTCTGGACGCCGCAAAACTACGATCGCAAGTTCCGCCAGAGCGTGCCGCTGATGGATGCGCTGGCCAGCTCACTCAACGTACCGACCGTCAATCTGGGTCTGCAGGTGGGGCTGGAAAAAGTGGTCGATACCCTGCACAAGCTGGGAGTCCAGCAGGAGATCCAGCCCTATCCGTCGCTGGTGCTGGGGGCGGTGGCCCTCTCCCCGCTGGAGGTGAACCAGATGTATCTGCCCATCGCCAATCAGGGGCTGACCCAGCCGCTGTCGGCCATTCGCGCCGTGGTGAACGGAGATGGCAGCCTGCTCTATCAGCATGATCAGACCGCCAAGCGGGTCACCGACCAGCAAGCAAGCTGGCTGACCCTGTTCGCCATGACCAAGACGGTGAGTCAGGGCACGGCCCGCGCCCTCAGTGCCAAGTTCCCGGGCGCCACCATGGCGGCCAAGACAGGCACCACCAACGAGCTGCGCGACTCCTGGTTTGCCGGGATGGACAACAACGAACTGGTCAGTATCTGGGTCGGTCGCGACGACAACACCCCGGCGGGCTTGACCGGTGCCAGCGGTGCCCTGCAGCTCTTTAGCGGCTACATGAGCCAGCGCGGCGTCAACAGTCTGGGATTGAAGATGCCGGAAGGGGTCACCTGGGCCAACTTCTCCCGCGCCAGTGGCACCCGCGTCACCAGCGACTGCCCGGGCAGCCTGCAGGTGCCGGCCAAAGCCTCCACCATGGGCTCCCCGGCCGGTTGCGCCAGCAGTGCATCGCCGCGCAGTGCGCTGGATGACTGGTTCGGCGGTTTCTTCAACTAGATCAACGACACGGGCAGCGCAGGCTACCCGTTCACTATGCTGCTGACAAGGAAACACCATGACCTTTCCGCTGTTTGACTCCATCCACCATGTGGCCATCATCGCCAGCGATTACCCACGCTCGCGCCACTTCTACCACGAGGTGCTGGGGCTGCCCATCATCGCCGAGACCCTGCGCGAAGAGCGCCAGTCGTGGAAACTGGATCTGGCCCTGCCGGACGGCAGCCAGCTGGAGCTGTTCAGCTTCCCCTCGCCTCCCGAGCGCCCCTCCCGCCCCGAGGCGTGCGGCCTGCGCCATCTCGCCTTTCGGGTCAGCGACCTTGACCGGGTCATCGCCCACCTGCTGGCCCATCGGGTCGAGGTAGAGCCGGTACGGGTGGACGAGCTGACCGGCAAGCGCTTTACCTTCTTCGCCGACCCCGACGGCCTGCCGCTGGAGCTCTACGAAGCGCCGCGCTGAGCCTGCATCGACCAAGCAATCAGCCAAACAAAAGCCGCCCGGTTGCAACCGGGCGGCTTTTCTTATTGCTTCAGGTTATCAGGCGGTAGTCAGCATAACGACAGCCAGCGCCATCACCATCATGCCAGCCCAGCCGATGGGCTTGAGCCGCTCACCGAAGAAGAGCAAACCGCCCAGCGCCGTACCGACGATGCCGATAGCCCCCCAGGTGGCGTAGGCAACAGCCAGGTCAATCTGGCCGCCACTTACCGCTTCCGAGAGCAGGGTAAAGGCGCCGAGTACCAGCATGATCCCCAGGAATCCCCACCCCTTGTAACGAAACCCCTTGGAGCGGTTGATGGCCATGTTGGCGCCGATATCGATCAGTGCGGCACCCAGTACAATCACAAACGGACTCATGCTGTGGCCTCCGCTTCTACTGACTTGTCTGCGGGCTCATCATGGGTCTCCCCCATGGTCACCATAACAATCCCCACTATCGCGAGAGCCAGGCCAATCAGCTCCTGAACGGTCACATCGTAACCAAGGAACATGACCGACACTATGGTGATCAGGGTGATCCCGAGCCCCTCCCAAAGCGCAAACGCAATACCAATGGAGATTGTTTTGGCGGCTTTCGCCAGCAACCAGTACGAGAAACCGATCAACAGCCACATCGGGATGTAATTCATCCAGCCAGCTCCCTGCTCGGGGATCATGGCCATGCTGGAGGTACCGGCGACCTCGGTCACGATGGCACCGGTCAAAAACAGCCGGGCCAGAAACATACGACTTAATAACATATAAGATGCCTTTGTTGCTTCGACGGGAGAGATGGTAAACGGGGAGAAGCAACTCGCGACAATCGCTCAGCGTCTATTATTCCGACGCTACAGGTTTGCCTTGCCTTGGTTCGGCACGCTAAGGTGATGGTGAAAAACTCCGCCATGGCCTGTAAAACATGAAGCTATATCAGATAGAACTCTTTGTAGAGTCAGCCAATAGCGGCTCTATTGCCAACACCGCCCGTCGCCTCGGCAAAAGCCGCAGCGCCGTCAGCACCGCCATCGCGGCGCTGGAAGCTGAGCTTGGCGTCGAACTTTTTGAACGAGGTGCCAATCAGAGTCGCCTGACCGAGATCGGTGAGCTGGTGCTAGATGATTGCACCCGCCTGCTGCAGGCAGCCAACAGCCTGCAGCAGAAGTGCAAACATTACGCCTCGGGGGCCGAAGTGGCGCTGCGAGTCGCCCGCGATGACGCGATTCCCGAACCGGTGTGGCGCGAGATGCTGGCCAGCCTGCACAATCAGTTTCCCGGCACCAGTATCTCGCTGGTGCTCGCCTCTCCGCCCGAACTGCCGGCGCTGGTGGAAGAGGGGTTCGTCGATGCCGCTTTTGGCCTTATTACCGAAGATCAGGAGCGCAGCGGCCTCAATATCGACGTGCTCAACCCGATCCGCACCCTGATGGTGGTGGCACCCAGCCATCCGCTGGCCGGACTGAAGCGGGTCAAACAGCAGGATCTGACCGATCACACCCAGGTCACTCTCTCGTATGTAGATGAATTTTCTGTAAAAAGCCTGCTACCTGTGGGAGGCCAGCATATAGGTCTCTCCAGCTTCGAGTTGATGCGCAACGCGGTCCTCGATGGGCTGGGCTGGGCAGTTCTCCCCTCGCCACTTATCCAGAGCCAGCTGCGACAAGGCACCCTGCTGACCCTGAAGCACAAGTTCAGCCTGCAGTGGCGAGACTATGGCGTCTATCTGGCAGAAAATGCCTATCACGGCAAAGTATTGGCCTGGTTGAAAAAATCGATCCAGAGTTATCTTGAGCCTTTCGAGTAAAGATGAAAGAGGCGGTGCCAGCTCACGATATCTGCTTATCCTGATGATCCTGACAGAGGTGATCGTGCATACTCTTCACATACTCATTGAGCGCCGGAGGCGTAACCGATATGAGCAGTGCCCAAGACAAGGACGATATCTGGCTGGATGACGACATCATCGAACTCGATGATGAAGAGGTCGTGGTCCCCAAGGCACTCAATCCCTGGCAAGTGCTGATCGTGGATGATGAGCCGGATATTCATCACGCCACCCGGCTTGCCCTCTCCAATATTCAGTACAAATCTCGCCCGCTCGAGCTGCTCAACGCCTACAGCGGTGCTGAAGCCGCCACCATGCTGGAGGCCAATCCCAGGATTGCCCTGATCCTGCTCGATGTGGTGATGGAGACCGAAGATGCCGGTTTGCGGCTGGTGCACCGGATCCGCAACGAGATGCGCAACTCGCTGGTGCGGATCGTGCTGCGTACCGGCCAGCCCGGTCAGGCACCGGAACAAAGGGTGATCCTCGATTACGATATTAACGACTACAAAACCAAGACCGAGTTGACGGTACAAAAACTCTTCACCACCGTCATCGCCTCCCTTCGCTCCTACGAAACCCTCTGCGCCATCGACAAGAGCCGACAGGGACTCGGCAAAATTCTGGAGGGCGCGGGCGATCTCTACCATCTCCATTCACTCAAGGAGTTTGCTTCCGGCGTGCTCAAACAGATCAGCGCCATTCTCGATGTGGGCACCGAAGGGGCCATCTGTGCCGAACGCCGCCCAGGAGAACATGGGCTTGAGATCCTGGCGGCAACCGGAGACTACGAGGCGCTGCTGGAGGAGAAGAGCCTTGATGAATTTTCTGCCCTGAAAGAGTCGGTCATGAAGGCGTTAAACGAGCGCTGCAACCGCTTTGAACACCCGCAGGACTCTCTCTATATTGCAGCCCAGAATGGCCGCGAGTTCGTGTTGAGCTTCACCCCGACCCAGCCTCTGGATCCTCTCGAGTGCGATCTGCTGGATGTCTTCTGCCAGCGCATCTCGGCGGCCTACGACAATCTCTACCTCTACAACCAGCTGCTTCGTGCCCAGGAGGCCACAGTGGTGGCGCTGGCGGCGCTGGCGGAGTTTCGTGATTCCGATACCGGCGAGCATGTCTTGCGGGTGCAGAAGCTCTCGGATGCCATCGTGGCCGAATTGAAGCAGATGGCGGTCTACCCGGAGCAACTGACTCCGGAGTTTGTCGAAATGATCGGCATGGCTTCCATCCTGCACGATGTGGGCAAGGTGGGCACCCCGGACCATATCCTGCACAAGCCCGGCCGTTTCGACCCGGAAGAGCGGGCCATCATGGAGCAGCACGCCGGCATCGGCGCCAATATCCTGCACAAGGCGGGCGAAATGGTGGAGGGAACCAGCTACCTCTCTCTCGGCGCCGAAATCGCCCGGGGCCACCACGAGCACTTCGATGGCAAGGGCTATCCGCTGCAGCTGGCTGGCCAGCAGATCCCGCTGTCGGCGAGGATAGTGGCGGTGGTCGATGTATTCGATGCCCTGCTCAGCAAGCGCCCCTACAAGGAGCCCTGGACGCTGGCGCAGACCATGGAGTATATCCAGTCCCGCTCCGGTACCCAGTTTGACTCTCATGTCGTAACAGCCCTGTCGCGACTGGTCAACGAGTCGAGACTCCCCTACTCGCTCTGACTCTCTGCACTTGCCACTCAGCATCCCTTGCCGGTGACCAAGGTCACCGGCAAGGCATCAAAACAGCTGTTTTGTTGCATCCTGCACACATCAACGCGCCGCAAACCGGAAACATCACCCTTCTTTGGCTGCGATATCAGCTGAAATATGGTCATTTAACATCACATCGCTATAATATCGGCCTGCAATCCTGATACTAACAACGAAGGAAATATCATGAGCCTGAACCTGGTACCGGCCGGCAAGAGCCTGCCCGACGATATCTATGTCATCATCGAAATCCCGCAGAATGCCGACCCGATCAAATACGAAGTCGACAAGGACAGCGGTGCTATTTTCGTCGATCGCTTCATGTCTACCCCGATGTTCTATCCGTGCAACTACGGCTACGTGAACGCGACCCTCTCTCTGGATGGTGACCCCGTCGACGTACTGGTTCCGACCCCCTACCCGCTGCTGGCCGGTTCCGTCATTCGCTGCCGTCCGGTTGGCGTGCTGAAGATGACCGACGAATCTGGCGAAGATGCCAAGATCGTTGCCGTACCGCACTCCAAGCTGACCAAGCAGTACGACCACATCCAGGATGTGAACGATCTGCCGGAACTGCTGAAAGCCCAGATCCAGCACTTCTTCGAGCGCTACAAAGAGCTGGAAGCGGGCAAATGGGTCAAGGTGGAAGGTTGGGGCGACAAGGCCGCTGCCGAAGCCGAGATCAAAACCTCTGCCGAGCGTTACGCTGCCAAGTAAGCGTCACCCGGAATAAAAAAGGCGCCTTATGGCGCCTTTTTTGTCGGTGTTTGCGGCAGCTGACCTGCCGCATCTCCGGCAGGATTGCCCTGAATGTATATTTCACGACCATCTTTCTGGTAGGGACGATAGTAATCACCGCCACAGCGATAGCCACCGCCCGGCTGGCTCATCAGCTCGCAGTTGACCGGCAATACCTCCAGCCACTTGATAGCCTGCTGGTAGCGCAGCCACTCCTGCCATTCGTGTTCGCGCGCCAACTGATCGCGCAGGGCAAAGGTATCCGCAATGGACATCCCCTTGTTGACGATCACCTGACCCGCCATGGCTGGCAGGCTGAGCAGCCCAAACAGCACTATGATCCAAGGCTTCATAACCCCTCCAGAGTGACTTAATTTCACAATTAAATTAAAAGTCACATCAATCTGTTATCCAGATCACAAAACGAAACATCACCAAAGTGGTGCCGGCTCACCTAGTTGTTAATTATCGTCCACGGCAGGAAGCACCAACATGAAGCTGACCCCCGCGCTGTTGCTCAGCCTCACTCTCAGCACCACCCTTGGCGCCACAAGCAACGCCAGCGAAATCAACATGAGCTGGCAGTGGCAATCCACCGATGGCCAGCGCAAGCACTTCCAGCTGACCACCGACGATCAGGTGATGGCCGCCAGTCGCCACGAGATGAGCCTGCTGAAGGCCTCTCTCACCAATCCGCTGGAGACGCTCTACGCCTATATCAGCCCGCGGCTCTACAACAGCATCAACCTGATCAACCAGAGCAGTCCAGAGACCGCTACCAAGTTTCGCAATCTGGAGCAGGCCTTCACCCTGCGGGACGACAGCATGGAGTCGCTGCTGTTCTGGCAAGCCTACCAACAGTATCAGGAGGATGCCTTCTACCAGATGAGGGTGATCCCCTGCGTCCATCCGGCCAATCGCAAACTGCCTTGCGTGCGACCCGATTACTCCCAGCTCTTCTACCACTTCAAGGGGCATCTCAAGCCGCTGGCGCAGCAGTTTGCGGCCAAGGATCTCGCCACCAGCGTAAGCCTGCTGCAGGAGTGGCTGAACGCCATCCCCACCCAACCAGAGCAGCTGGATCACTTCGCGCCGCCGCTGCAGGCGTTGCAGGATAACAAGGCCGATAGCGACGAGAAGGCGCTGCTGATGGCCAGCCTGCTGGCAGAGCTGGCCCCGCAATATGTGCTCAGCATCATCTATCCGGATATCAGCATCGGCAGCGTCTCCCCAGCCTGGTTGGCCATTACGGCAGACAGTGGCGTACCCGGTGATGTGGTGGTGATCAACAATCAGCGCCATGTGTTGCTGACCGGCTCGTCCCTGCTGGCCCAGCAGATGACCATGGCCAAGATCCCCCTCATCAGCGAGTCGCTCTACTGACGCAGACAGCTCAGACCAGCAGCCAATTCATTGATTTTTATCGATGTCATGCCATCCTAGCCGCCCTTGCCAGCCAACCCCCTGACTGGCGGGGCGCCGACGCTTCTGAATTGCGATCTTATTTAACACTTTTTAAACAGATCCGATCAGTTTAGGATGAAGCTCGCCCATTCCCTCAATCCGAAACTCGTTATAACATAACAAATGGAGTGTCATCAGGATGAAACATCTCGTACTTACTTTGGCGCTGCTGCCATCTCTGGCCTTTGCTCACAACTTCAAGGATGGCAACCCGGTGCCGCTGGTCAATGTCAGCGACAAGGGTGAGCTGGTACTGAACGGCAAGGATATCGGCTACCAGCCGTGGCAGAGCACCTCGCTCACCGGCAAGGTGTTCCTGATCCAGCATATTGCCGGTCGCTCCAGTGCCAAGGAGCTGAACGCCCCGATGATCGAGGCGATCAAGGCCGCCAAGCTGCCGCAAGACAAGTACCAGACCGTTACCGTCATCAACAGCAATGACGCCATCTGGGGTACCTCCGGCTTCGTGAAGAGCAGTGCCGAGGACAGCAAGAAAGAGTTCCCATGGTCCGCCATGGTGCTGGATGCCAAGGGTATGGCGCGCAACGCCTGGGATCTGACGCCGGAAAGCTCGGCGATCATTCTGCTGGATAAAGAGGGCAAGGTGCTGTTTGCCAAAGATGGCCAGCTCGATGCCAACAACATTGCTACCGTGATGGGGCTCATCAAGTCCCATCTCTAAGTCAGAGAGAAAGGGCGCTGATGGCGCCCTTTCCATAAGGGTCTATGGGTCGTATCAAGCTGAAAATCTGGATCTTGCTGCTGGGCTGGTTATGGCTGCAGCCTGCCCTTGCCCGGCACCAGTTTGAATCCGCCCTGCCCGGCCACGACGACCATCACTGTCTGGTTTGCGCCCTCCATCTGGATGGCAAACAGATCATCACCGCTACCCCCTATTGTTTCCCCGGTTCGACCTCTGTTCTGCCCGCAGTTGCAACCATGCAACGCTCGGCAGATACCGCCACACTTCACAGCTATGCCATCCGTGCGCCGCCCGCCTCTGTTTTTATCTATCCCTTTGTTTAAGTTCACTATTTGTTTTGAAAAAAGGATTAAAGATGAAAGCAGTTACTCTGTTGCTGGCCGCTGCGGCCTTTGGCGCACACGCAAATCACGACGAACACGAGAGCCACAGCCACGGCGCCCACGAGCATGGCCACGGCCACCTCAATCTGGTGGTCGATGGCGACCAGTTGATGATCGAACTGCAGGCGCCCGCAGCCGATCTGGTGGGCTTCGAGCACGCAGCCAAGAGCGATGAAGAAAAGGCGCAGTATGCCAAAGCGGTCGCCCGCCTCCAGCAACCTGACGCCCTGTTCCGCTTCGACCCGGCCGCTGGCTGCAAACTGACCCAGCAGGAGCTGCAGGCCGCCAAAGAAGAGCATGACCATGACCATGACCATGACCATGACAAGGCTGCCAGCGACAAACATGAAGACCACCATGATCATGACGAAGCGGGTCACGCCGATATGGGCGCCATGTACACCTACACCTGCGCTACACCAGCCAAACTGACCGGTCTTGAGGCGACCCTGTTCAGCGTCTATCCGAGCCTTGATAAGCTGAGCGTGCAGGGGATCCTGCCCACCGGCCAGACCGCTGGCGAGCTGACCCCGTCCGCCAACAAGCTGAGCTGGTAACGCCATGAAAAAAGCCGTGGTTGAGATCCGCGATCTGGCCTTTGCCTGGCCAGGTGGCGACGCTGTACTCGATCTGCCCGCCCTCACCATCCGCGAGGGTGAGCGGGTCTTTATCAAGGGCCCGTCGGGCTCTGGCAAGTCGACCCTGCTCGGGTTGCTGGCCGGGATCCAGACCGCCAACCACGGCACCCTGGAGGTGCTGGGCCAACCATTGGCCCGGCTCTCTGGCCGTGCCCGTGACCACTTCCGGGCGGCCAATCTGGGTTATATCTTCCAGCAGTTCAATCTGCTGCCCTTTCTCTCGGTGCAGGACAACGTGACCGCTGCCCTCACCTTTTCGCCCGCCAAACGGGCTCGCCTGCAAGGGAGTCCGGAGCAGGAAGCGCGCCGTCTGCTGGCGGAGCTGCAACTGCCGGATGACGCGCTGCATCGCCCCGTCCATGCCCTCAGCATCGGCCAGCAGCAGCGGGTTGCCGCCGCACGGGCGCTGATCGGCTCGCCGCCGCTAGTGATTGCCGACGAGCCCACCTCGGCCCTCGACACCGACAACCGGGCGGCCTTTATCAAGCTGTTGTTCGAGGAGTGCGACAAGCAGGGCTCGACCCTGATCTTCGTCAGCCACGACCCTTATCTCGAACCCCTGTTCCCGCGGGTAGAAAACCTGCAACAGCTCAACCGGAGGGCATCATGCTAAAGCTCGCCCTGCAAAGTCTCTGGGCCCGCCGACTCACCGCCGGGCTCACCCTGTTGGCCGTCGCCATCAGCGTCACCCTGCTACTCGGGGTGGAGCGGGTGCGCACCCAGGCCCGCGAAAGCTTCTCCAACACCGTCTCGGGAACCGATCTCATCGTCGGCGCCCGCTCCGGTCAGGTTAACCTGCTGCTCTACTCGGTGTTTCGCATCGGCAACCCCACCAACAACGTGGGGTGGGACTCCTATCAGGCCATCAAGCAGAAACCGGGCGTCGCCTGGACCATCCCGCTCTCCCTTGGCGACTCCCACAAGGGATTTCGGGTGCTCGGCACCAATGGCGACTACTTCACCCACCTGAAGTACGGTCAGCAGCAGTCGCTGCAACTGCGGGAAGGGCGGCCGTTCGAGACGCCGTTTGAAGCTGTACTCGGCGCTCAGGTGGCCGAGAAGCTCGGCTATCACCTCGACCAATCCATCGTCATCGCCCACGGTGCTGGCAACACCTCGTTCAGCCAGCACGACAATCTGCCGTTCAAGGTGGTGGGTATTCTGGCGCCGACCGGCACGCCCATTGATCGCACCATCCATGTGCCGCTGGCGGGGATAGAGGCGATCCATCTGGGCTGGGATACCGGCCGCCACAGCAAGAACGTGACGCCGGAGCAGGCGCTGGCGCAGGATCTCACCCCGAAAACCATCACCGCCTTTATGGTGGGACTGAGCAACCGGATCCTGGCGTTCCAACTGCAACGCAGCGTCAACACCTATCCCAAAGAGCCGCTGATGGCGATCCTGCCGGGGGCCGCCCTGCAGGAGCTGTGGAGCCTGATGAGCGTGGCGGAAACGGCCCTCTCGGTCATCGCCGGTTTTGTGGTGGTAGCGGGCCTTATCGGCATGCTGACTACCCTGCTGGCGGGGCTTAACGAGCGACGCCGGGAGCTCGCCATATTGCGATCCCTCGGTGCGGGCCCTGCCCATCTGTTCCTGCTGCTGGCGCTGGAAGCGATGGCGCTGACCACGGTCGGCATCGCTCTCGGGGTCGCCGTGCTCTATCTGGGGCAGGGGCTTGCCTCGCCCTGGCTGCTCAGCCACTATGGCCTGCAACTGAGTCTGGGGCTGCCGAGCACCTACGAGTGGCAGCTGCTGGGGGTCGTGTGGCTGGCAGGCATGGTGATCGGCCTACTCCCTGCTGCACGCGCTTACCGCTACAGCCTGAGCGATGGCATGAGCATTCGCGTCTAGCGAGACGCCCAAAATAGAAAAGAAGGACAGATGATGAAGTGGAAAATTGTGGCGCTGCTCGCCAGCCTGCTGGTGTTGCCCGCCCTGGCCGCCGATTACAAGACCATCGACTGGGATGTGCTCATCCCGGAAGGGGAGAAACTGCTGCCACCGCCCCAGGTCAATCACGAAGATCCCATGTCGGTGCCGCAACCGGTGGGCGGGGTAAACAAGAAGCTGGACAACCAGGATGTGCGCATTCCGGGCTTCGTGGTGCCGCTGGAAGGGGATGCCAAGAAGATCACCGCCTTCCTGCTGGTGCCCTACTTCGGCGCCTGCATCCATGTGCCGCCGCCCCCCACCAATCAGGTGATCTATGTGAGCTACCCCAAGGGTGCGCCGGTGGATGACCTGTGGGATGCCATCTGGGTGAAAGGCAAGATGCGCACGGTCAGCTCCAGCCACGAGATGGCCACCGCCTCCTATTCGATGGACGCGGTCGAGGTGAGCGTCTACGAGGAGTAATCCTCCCGTTGCAAAAAAAGCGGTCTCCACGGAGGCCGCTTTGTTATCTTGGTATCCCGGTTGGAGTAACATTCAGCTCCAGAACCTGTGCGAATGGAGTCAGCATGGCAGACCTCCCCCCCCCGAAAAAAGAGAGTTCGATCCTGAGCAGCCAGGAGCAGACCCTGCGTCTGGCCCGCAGTCGTGGCATCGACGGCATGCTCACCCGCAACACCGACAGCACCTTCGAACAGCGCGCCACCTTTCGCCATCTGGCGGATCAGGCCGCCCGCCAGCGCAATCTGGAAGCCATCATGGTGATGGCCTCCCGCCACTGCGAAGAGACAGCCGCTGGCGGCGAGATGGACAGCGACTGGCTGACCCGCTTCCTGCAACTGGCGGAAGATATCAGCATGGTGCCGATGCAGCAGCTGTGGGGGCGGATCTTCGCGCTGGAAGTCGCCACGCCGGGCCGCTTCTCCATCCGGGCGCTCGCCACCCTCAAAGAGATGACCCAGCGCGAGGCCCAGCTGTTTCAGCGCATCTGTTCACTGACTTGCCACTACACAGGCAGCGACGAGCAGCGACTGCTGCTGGGGCTGCACAAGGGGGCCACCCTGCTGAGTCGTGCCAAGGCAACGCGCCTTGGCCTTGGCAAATACCGACTGCCCTACAACGCCCTGCTGCAACTGTTTGAGCTCGGGCTGCTGCATCGCGCGGAGCTGGAATCCGGCCCGCTGCCCGCCGATGGGGTCGAGCTGGAGTTTGGCAACCAGCGCTGGCGGCTGCAGTGCAAGCAGAACAACATCACCCTGCTCTACTACCGCCTCACCCCGGTGGGCAACGAGCTCGCCCAGCTGCTGCAAGAGTCGCCACTGGAGGAGTACCTGCAGGATCTGAAAACCGTGCTGGTGCAGGGGATCCAGATTGAAGTGATGCAGCTCGTCAGCGCCCCCTCCTCACCCGCTCCCGACCCTCTCCCCTGATCTCTGGCGGGGCAGCGGATGCCCCGTCGGTTCATGGCTCCTTCGCATCAAGCTGCTGGCTCCAAGCTTATGGGCTTGCCCAGAATAGGTTGCAAATTGCAGATGCCGCAGAGGCACACCCCGTCAGCTCCGTTGCATATTGCAAACAACCACGCGCTTTTCCTCTCCAAACCTCGCTAATAACACATCAATCATTAGTTTTTGCCAGCTGGCCCGCCCTTTGCACATGTCTTGGTGCAGATCAAAATTTGACCACAACAGCTCGGGAGCAAGGCCATGAGAATCAATCAACCGGTTACCCAAAGAGAACGTCTCTATCCAGACCACCAGAGCCTGATCTCCACCACGGATCTGGAGAGCCGCATCACCTACGCCAACGATGAGTTCTGCGATATTGCAGGCTTCTCGCTCGACGAACTGAAGGGGGAACACCACAATCTGGTGCGCCATCCTGACATGCCGAAACAGGCCTTTGCCGATCTGTGGGGTCACATCAGGGATGGCAAGAGCTGGATGGGGCCGGTGAAAAACCGTTGCAAGAATGGCGATCACTACTGGGTCAGCGCCTTTGTCACCCCCATCAAGGATGCCAGCGGCCGGGTGGTGGAGTATCAGTCGGTGCGCACCGCCCCGAGCGAGGAGATCAAACAGCGGGCCGAGAAGGTCTATGCCGACCTTCGCAACAACAAGCTGCCGCTGGCGCTCAAGTTGCCCACCTTCTCCCATACCCTGGCCATCAACCTCTGTCTGCTGCTGAGCCTGCTCGCCATGTTTGCGCTGGGCTACAGCCACGATATGAACTGGCAACTGGCGCTGGCAGCCCTGCCGCTGGCGATAGCGGCCATCACCCTGAATGCCCTCTCCAGCCGCCTCGGCAAGCTCAACAAGATGGCTCGCAGTCGCTTTGACAACCCGCTGATGCAGCTGCTCTACACCAACAAGGTGGACAATATCGCCGCCATCGAACTCTCGATGGTGATGAATCAGGCAGAGTTCAACGCCGTGCTGGCCCGCACCCAGCAGACCTGCAGCAAGATCCTGCAGGCCGCCGAAGGGGATCTGCGCAACGCCGAGTCCATCACCGACAACCTGCAACAGCAGCAGGCCGAGACCAATCAGGTAGCGACCGCAGTGACCGAGATGTCGGAGTCCATTCGCGAGGTGTCACAAAGTTCGACTGACTCCTCCAGCCTGCTGGATGAAACGGCCGTGCTGTTCAAGAGCGGCAACAGTAGCGTGGCCGAAACCGTGGCTGCCGTGGCAGGCATGAACAGCGAGCTGACCACCTCCAAGAGCGTGATCAGTGCGCTGGTCGGCCACTGCCGCGATATCGATGGCATCCTCGATGTGATCAACAACATCGCCAACCAGACCAACCTGCTGGCCCTCAATGCCGCCATCGAAGCGGCCCGGGCTGGCGAAGCGGGTCGCGGCTTCTCGGTGGTGGCTGACGAGATCCGCACGCTCGCCATCAAGACCCAATCCTCGACCAGCGAGATCCAGAAGATGATCACCGAGCTGCAAACCAGCGCCGGGGATGCAGAGCAGGCGATGGAGAAGGGCTGCCAACTCTCCGAAAGCTGCCAGCAAAAAGCCTCGGCGACCGGCACCATACTCCAGCAGATCAACGATATGCTGCAGCAGGTCGCCTCCGGCAGCGGCCAGATTGCCCAGGCGGTGCAGGAGCAGTTCCACGTCACCGCCGAGATCAACCGCAACGTGCTCAGCATCAAGACCCTGGCCGATGACTCCAGCGTTGGCAGCCAGCACGCCGTGCACGGCATCACCCAGCTGGTAAATCAGTTAAGCGATCTCGACCGGCTGGTACGCCAGTTCCAGAAAGGGGCTCCGGCAAGCCAGAGCCGCTACGAAGTGGCCACCACCCGCGCCGTGCCGGTTCGCCAAGCCAGATAACCACTACCCAAACAATCACCGCAGACAAACCCTATGGGCCTTTGGGCCCATAGGGTTTTTTAATGCCCGCCAACAAGAGGACGACATCCTCGCTTCACTATCCGATTTCCCCCTGTGCTGATGGGCCCAAGCGGTTGAGCGACCACATTCCAACCCATTACTGATTAATTTATTGATCTTGCTCAGGAAACGGCCCGCTTGCGCTTTTCACCCCAGCCCCGTTCGGTAACATAGCCGCTTGGCAACCTCTCTCAGGAGTCAGCCATGAACCAAACCAGTGCCAAATCTCAGGTAAAGCAGCAAGCTGGAGGCTGGAATTCAGGGGCGGTAGCGTGGTTTTTGCTGGTTGGCGCAGAGCGTAGCGAAGCCCAACAGACAAGCATTCTCAGCTCAACCAGAGCGGGATAAACATGGATTGGGTCGTTCGGTAAAACATATTTTCAGATACGTTTCGCGGTAAATGTTGGGCTTCACTGCGTTTAGCTCCAGCCTAGGATTTTATCCCAACATATGAGATTAATTATTTAAAGTATCGTATATAGCAAGTAAAAACACTCTCCACTCTCAATAGGTGATGTTCTCGCCATACATTTATTTAAGCACCATACATTAATATCATCTATAAACCACTCGCTAATTAATGCTATTTAAAGAGATCGAAAATGTTGAATTACTCTTACTATCCATTTAAGAAAGACCTTGAAAACATTGATATTGAAGACCTACTTTTATTAAGAAATGTATCAGAGGGTTGGTATATTGATTACAAGGTTCAAGGTCTGAAGATCATTGATTTCGCAAAGCATATATCAGCTTTCGCCAATCAATATGGAGGCTGGTTGATCGTTGGTGTTAATGAAAGCTCTGATGGAAGCAGAACTGCAGCGGAATTTGTTGGAATAACAAAATCAGAATTGGAAAAAGTTTCTAGGGATATCCGTGAAGCATCTTCCGCACATATTAACCCAGAGGTTCTATATGAGGAAAAAGCAATAGATGGACCACTCGAGGAAATTGGACTTGCTGAAGGTAAATCAATATTGATCATTGGTATTCCCATGAGTCATAACACCCCACACATTCATTCTTCTGGCAGAATATATAGACGGCTAGCAGATCAGTCCAAGCCAAAAGAAGAAACGGATCGGTATATACTTGACGACTTATGGAAACGTGGTAACAACAAGAAAAACAAAATCACTGAATTTTTAACGAACATTCCAACGCTCCCATCTAGCCAGTCAGAAACTACGTGGGCCCATATTTATTTTAAACCAGCTCAAGGACAATTAGGACCCTCTAAGCGCTTATCACTTGCCGATTTTTCAAATATTGTAAGAAATACAAATAAAAATATTTTTGGTGTACACGCACCGATGCAGGGAATTAACTGCACAACTGATGGTTTTATTGCTCGACAAATAGAGGGCAACGACCCAAGCTTAGCTACACTTACTCTGAGATGGTGGCATAATGGTGTAGTTAGATTTGACATTCCTTTGAATTTTTTTGACTTCGAAGGATTTATTAAAACCCATGATAAAAATAATTATGGTCATGACTATTGTAAACTTGCCTATCAGGCCGGCTATTCAAAAATCAAGATTGTTGATTACTCTATATTTGTTCCAGCTGTGGCTTCGTTAGCAAATTGTTACCTTCACATGCTGAAAACGACTGAAGATAAGCGAGATATTTATTCATGCTTCACACTAAGAAATGTATTCCATACATCTCCATTCGTAGACTCGAAAAAGTTTATTGAGAGAGCTAGCGAATACTCTATTCCTTTAACCATAGACCAAAATATTTCTGTGCCACAGGAACCTTATGAAAACAATATGTTTTATCATGAAAATACAATAGACAGTATTAATTTCGATTCCAATGAAGATTATCAACCAGCTCCATACACGTTTTCAATACCAATTGTTTACCAGGTATTTAAAGCTGCAGGGATAGTTTCGAATATAAATGATTTTTTTGATGATACGGAAGCTTGGGGGTTTAGCAAGGTTAATAATATACTGAGCAATCAATAACATAATCCACTTTCCTCACCGTGCCAGCCCGTAGGTTCGAATAGCGCAGCGTATTCGGACAATCGAAAATAACCCCGCCGCGATATAAGCAAGGATCGGAAGATCCTCTTGCGGGGTTGCTATCGGCCACTTTGAGACGGCTTAAGGCTCATCGGTGCCACTATAAGCTGTATTTATGGGTTTTCCGCTGATGACCCACGTTTTGCTTATAGTGGCTGCTGCCAACCCAGCAGCACCTATGGTAGCCAAGTGGCAGACCACTGGGCGCTTGTTTTAGGTTCTTCCGATCCAATTACAGATAGTTCCCCTGCCGCAAGGCGGTCAGCAACTCCTCCACCAGCGTATCCACCGGTTTACCGGCATTCAGCAGATGGATTTCCGGCTGCTCCGGCGCCTCGTAGGCGGAGTCGATACCGGTAAAATTCGTGATCTCCCCTGCCCGCGCCTTTTTATAGAGCCCCTTGGGATCGCGCTCTTCACAGATGGCGAGCGGCGTATCGACAAAGACTTCGACAAACTCCCCTTCGCCCAAGAGGCTGCGCACCAGCGCCCGCTCGGCACGGAACGGCGAGATAAAGGCGGTGAGCACGATCAGGCCCGCATCCACCATCAGCTTTGCCACCTCGCCGACCCGGCGGATATTCTCCTGCCGCGCAGCATCATCGAAACCGAGATCCCCGCAGAGGCCGTGGCGCACATTGTCCCCATCCAGCAGATAGGTGTGCTTGCCTTGTGCCGCCAGCGCCTGTTCCAGCGCCCCTGCCAGGGTCGATTTGCCCGCCCCCGACAGCCCGGTAAACCAGATCACCAGCGGTTTTTGCCCTTTAAGCTCGGCCCGGCTCTGTTTGTCGACGGCATGCTTGTGCCACACGATATTGCTCATCCAACACTCCTTCATTGGCGCTCACGCCTCAAAACTTAAACTGTCCGGAACCACGGGGAGCCGCCTAGGACTATCCGCCGACAACGTGCTGGTGCCATGGTATTGCTCACCCAACACTCCTTGATTGGCACTTATGCCTTAAAACGGAAACAGCAGGGGCACCATCACAATCACCCCGAGGCTATAGGCCAGCGAGACCGGCAGGGCCAGCTTGAGGTAGTCCGGCATCTTGTAGTTGCCCGCGGCATAGACCATCAGGTTGGTCTGGTAGCCATAGGGCAGGATAAAGCTGGAGCTCGCCCCGAACAGCACCGCCAGAATAAACGGCATGGTCGAGACATCCATGCTGAGCGCCAGCTGGTAGCCCATGGGGAAGGCCAGCGCGGCGGCGGCGTTGTTGCTCATCAGCTCGGTCAGCACCAGCGTAAACACATAAATACCGATAAAGGCGATGATGGGGCTGGCACCGTTAAACTCCCCCATCAGCCAGTCGGCGATAAGCTTCGCCAGCCCGCTCTTTTCGAGCTGATCGGCGATGGCGAGCGCCCCGCCCACCACCAGCCAGATATCCAGCGGAAAGCGGCGGCGGATCTCGTCCAGGGTCAGGATGCGGGTGAGCAGCAGCGCCACCAGCATCAGCAGCAAGCCCTTGAACAGCGGCACCAGATCGAATACCGAGAGCGCCAGCACCCCGAGAAAGCCCAGCACCACGGCGGCGCTGCGCTTGCCATCGAGACGGGTGGAGGCTTCCAGCCCGCTCACCACCACAAACTCCCGCCCCAGCGACTTGTTGCGGGCAAACTGGGGGCCGGGGGCCAGCAGCAGGGTATCACCGGCGTGCAGCTCAATCTGGCCGAGGCCACCGGTAAGCTGGGTTTCGCCACGGCGCACCGCCAGTACCACCGCATCGAAGTGGGTGCGAAATTCGGCATCCTTGATGGTCTGACCCACCAGCCGCGAGCTGTGGCTGACGATCACCTCCACCAGATGCTGGCCGTTGAGGCGGTGCTGGCCGTAGAGATCCAGCCCCTTCATCTCCTGCAACACGCCGACGCTCTCCACATCGCCACAAAACAGCAGTACGTCCCCTTCGTGCAGCTCGTGTTCCGGCTGCACCGGGCAGATCACCTGCTCGCCGCGAATGATTTCTGCCAGATAGAGGCTTTTCAGGCTGCGCAGGCCGTTCTCCTTGACGCTGCGCCCCGCCAGCGGTGAACCGGCGCCCACCTTGGCTTCGAGAAAGTAGCCAGATTCCCGGCTCATCTCGGTATCCTGCTCCGGCAGGTGGCGGGCAAACAGCAGCACGGCCACCAGACCGGTCAGCAGGGTACCCGCCCCCACCATAAAGAAGTCGAACATGCCGAGCGGCGGTACCCCCATCTTGATGAGGAAGCTGTTGACGATCAGGTTGGTGGAGGTGCCGATCAGGGTCAGCACCCCGCCAAAAGTGGCCGCGAAGCACATGGGCAGCAGCAGCCGCGATGGCGCATGGTTGGGGTTGCGTTTGACCGCTCCCAGCATGGAGGCCACCACGGCGGTGTTGTTGACGAAGGCAGACAGGAAGGCGGTGGAGAACCACACCTTCACCAGCACCTTGTTGAATGAACCCGTGCCCACCAGATTGGCGAACCAGCTCATGATGCGGGTCTTCTCCACCGCCAACGACACCAGCAGCAACAGCACCAGCGTCAGCAGGGCACTGTTGGTGTAGCCCGCCATCACGGCGTTGATATCCGCCAGCCCGCTCAGGTAGGTGATGAGCACGGCGCCCGAGAAGAGCAGCGCCGGGCGGAGTTTGCCCTGGATCAGCAGGGCCACGAGAGCAGCCAGCAGACCCAGCACCAGGAATTGTTGCCAGGTCATGAGCTTACTCCTTGCTTGTGTCGTTACCGATGGCAAGGGCTTGCCAGTGCGGGAAGTGCTTGCGCACCAGGGCGTTGAGCTCGATCTCAAACTCGCTGTAGTGCCCTTTTGCCGCTTTGGCCGCCAAGCCTTCCACTATCATGCCGGCGCCGACGGTGACGTTGGTCAGCCGGTCGATCAGGATAAAGCTGCCGGTATCACGGATCTCCTGATACGGGTCGAACGCCACCGGGTCGGTGAGGCTGAGCTCGCACAGGCCAATCTCGTTGAGCTTGAGCTCGCTCGCAGGCAGCTCGTCCAGCTTGTTGATCTCGATGCGGTGGCGGATAGCCTCCACCTGACCACGGCTCTTCTTGGTGGCCAGTTTGACGTCGTAGACCCGGCCCGGTTGCAGGGACTCCTCCCCCATCCAGACGATATGGGCCAGCACATTCTGGGTCACTTGCGGCTGCTTGGCGGCATCCACCAGCAGGTCGCCGCGGCTGATGTCGATCTCGTCGGCGAAGGTGACTGTGATGGCCTGACCCGGCAGGGCGTACTCCAGATCCCCGTCGAAGGTGACGATGCGGGTGACTGTGCTCTCCTTACCCGACGGCAGCACCGCCAGCTTGTCGCCCACCCGCAGGATGCCGGAGGCCAGCGTCCCCGCGAAGCCGCGAAAATCGAGGTTGGGGCGGTTCACATACTGCACCGGCAGGCGCACCGGGTGGCGCTCCAGCTCGCGCTCAACTTCTGCCGACTCCAGCAGAGCAAGCAGGGTTTCGCCCTGATACCAGGCCAGCTTGTCGCTCTGGTTGACCACGTTGTCACCGTCCAGTGCCGAGACCGGCACGATATGGATAGTGTCGACGCTGAGCTTCTTGGCGAACTCGCGGTAATCGGCACTGATGCGCTCGAACACCTCCTGACTGAACTCCACCAGATCCATCTTGTTGACCGCCACCACAAACTGCTTGATGCCGAGCAGGCTCGCGATAAAGCTGTGGCGGCGGGTCTGATCCAGCACGCCTTTGCGAGCGTCGATCAGAATGATGGCCAGATCGCAGGTGGAGGCGCCGGTGGCCATGTTGCGGGTGTACTGCTCGTGGCCAGGGGTATCCGAGATGATAAATTTGCGCTTGGCGGTGGAGAAATAGCGGTAGGCCACGTCGATGGTGATGCCCTGCTCGCGCTCCGCTTGCAGGCCGTCGACCAGCAGTGCCAAGTCCAGCTTCTCGCCGGTGGTGCCGAGCTTCTGGCTGTCGGACTCCAGCGCTTTGAGCTGATCTTCATAAATCTGCTGGGAGTCGTGCAGCAGGCGACCGATAAGGGTGCTCTTGCCGTCATCCACGCTGCCGCAGGTGAGAAAACGCAGCAGACTCTTGTGCTGCTGGGCGTGCAGATAGGCTTCGATGCCCTGTTCGGTGATGGCGGTCTGAATATGGCTGTTCATGCTGACGACTCCTTAGAAATATCCCTGACGCTTCTTCTGCTCCATGGAGCCGGCCTGATCGTGGTCAATCAGCCGCCCTTGCCGCTCGCTCGAAGTGGTGAGCAGCATCTCTTCAATAATTTCCGGCAAGGTGGTGGCATCGGATTCGATGGCCCCGGTCAGCGGGTAGCAGCCGAGGGTGCGGAAGCGCACCAGCTCCTGCTTCACTTCGTCTTCCGGGCCGATAGGCATACGATCGTCATCCACCATGATCTTGATGCCGTTGCGCTCCACCACCGGACGGTAAGCGGCGAAGTAGAGCGGCACTATGTCGATCTTTTCCAGATAGATGTATTGCCAGATATCCAGCTCGGTCCAGTTGGAGAGCGGGAACACCCGGATGCTCTCCCCCTTGTTGACCTGGCTGTTGTAGACCCGCCACAGCTCCGGGCGCTGGTTCTTCGGATCCCAGCGGTGGGACTTGTCACGGAAGGAGTAGACCCGCTCCTTGGCGCGGGACTTCTCTTCGTCGCGGCGGGCGCCACCGAAGGCGGCGTCGAAGCCATATTTGTTCAGCGCCTGCTTGAGCCCCTCTGTCTTCATGATGTCGGTATGCTTGCCGCTGCCGTGGACGAAGGGGTTGATGCCCATGGCGAGCCCTTCCGGGTTCTTGTGGACGATGAGATCCAGCCCGTATTTTTTGGCGGTCTCGTCGCGGAACTTGATCATCTCCTTGAACTTCCAGTCGGTATCGACGTGGAGCAAGGGGAACGGGATCTTGCCCGGATAGAAGGCCTTGCGGGCCAGATGCAGCATGACAGAGGAGTCCTTGCCGATGGAGTACATCATCACCGGGTTTTCAAATTCGGCAGCCACCTCGCGGATAATATGGATGCTCTCGGCTTCCAGCTGCTGCAAGTGGGTCAATCTTTCACGGTCCATGTTGGTCCTCGGGTCATTGCTTATGCGCCTGCTCGGGGCGCTGGGTGGTTCAGTGCGCGGCCGCACCGGCAGCCGCATCAAATATCTCTTTCCGGGTCAGGCCAGCTGCACCAGCTTGAGGTCACAGCCATCGAGATCCGGGTTAGCGCGCAGCTGCTCGCCGCCCTGTTCCCCAAACCAGGCGAGCCGCTCGCGCAGTGCCACTACTTCGCCGATGACGATAAGCGACGGGCTCACCGCCTGTTTGGCAAGCTCAGCCAAGTCGGCCAGTGTGCCGGTCAGCACCCGCTGGCGGGATGTGGTGCCGCGCTCGATGATGGCGATGGGGGTGGCTTGGCTTCGGCCGTGATCCACCAACTGCTGCTGGATATGCTCGGAGCGCATCAGCCCCATGTAGATGACCAGGGTCTGACTGGTGGCGGCCAACTGCTGCCAGTCGGGCTCCTTGCCATCGATCTGGCAGTGGCCGGTAATAAAGACGGCGCTCTGGGCGTAATCACGGTGAGTGAGCGGAATACCGGCATAGGCGGTGGCACCGGCTGCGGCCGTGATGCCGGGTACCACCGAGAAGGGGATGCCTTCATCGGCCAGCACTTCCAGCTCCTCACCACCCCGGCCAAACATAAAGGGATCGCCCCCTTTCAGCCGCACCACCCGATTGCCTGCTTTGGCGTATTCCACCAGCAGGCGATTGGTCTCCTCCTGCGGCACGCTGTGGGCGCCCGCCTTCTTGCCGACCGACACCAGAGTGGCATCACGGCGCACCAGATCGAGGATCTCGGCGGAGACCAGCTGGTCGTAGAGCACCACTTCGGCCTGTTGAATCTGTTGCAGCGCCTTGAGGGTCAAGAGGCCCGGATCACCGGGGCCCGCGCCGACCAATACCACCTCGCCCACTTCGCTTTTCGCTTGGTCTAGGCCATCACTCAGCCACTGCTCGGCCCCTTGCCAATCCTCTTTTTCAATCAGGCTAGCGAGGGTGTTGGAGGCAAAGGCGCGCTCCCAGAAGCGGCGGCGATCGGAAATCGAGGAGAGCACCCGCTTGGCCTTGTCACGGACCCGGCCGGAAAGCTCGGTCAGCCCGCCGAGATGGCGCGGCAGCAGGCTCTCCAGCCGCTCGCGCAACAGGCGCACCAGCACCGGCGCCTTGCCACCGCTGGAGACCGCCACCATCAGCGGCGAGCGATCGATGATCGAGGGGAAGATAAAGCTGGAGCGTTTGGGGTCATCCACCACGTTGACGAACAGACCCAGCTGGTTGGCGCTCTGATAAACGAGGGCGTTGACTTCGAGGTTGTCGGTCGCCGCCACCACCAAAATCTGGCCAGCCAGATGGGCCGGGGTGAAGCGCTCCGCCAGATGGGTGAAACGACCGGTGAATTCCGAAAATTCCGGTTCAAGCTCCGGGGAGACCAGGGTCAGCCGGGCACCGGCCGCCAGCAGCAGGCGCGCCTTGCGCAGGGCAACCTCGCCCCCGCCCACCAGCAGTACCGGGCGGCCTTCCAACTTGGCAAACATAGGTAAATAATCCATTTCGGCCCATCCCTCGGAACACGACTAATATGGGGCGACTATAGGCAGGGCAGCTTATCCCTCAAAATAATAAAAAATGCTTTTTAATGCGTTTTGGTAATTAGCAAAGCCAATTCATGACAAAGGCGTACAAAGTCACTTGTGGTACCTGACGCCAGACCATAGGCTAGGGACTGTGTTTCATAAGGAGCTAAATGATGAATGAATCATTGATTGTGCTAGGGATTTTTGTGTTCCTGGTGCTCGCCACCCTGAGCGCGGGCATCAAGATAGTGCCCCAGGGCTACAACTGGACGGTAGAGCGCTTCGGCCGCTACACCCGCACCCTGACCCCGGGTCTCAACCTGCTGATCCCCTACGTGGATCGGGTCGGCCACAAAATCATCATGATGGAGCAGGTGCTGGATATCCCGGCACAAGAGGTGATCTCCCGCGACAACGCCAACGTCACCATCGATGCCATCAGCTTTGTGCAGGTGGTGGATGCCCGCAAAGCGGGTTACGAGGTCAACGATCTCACCAGCGCTATCCGCAATCTCACCATGACCAACATGCGCACCGTGCTCGGCGCCATGGAGCTGGACGAGATGCTCTCCCAGCGCGACACCATCAACGAGAAACTGCTGCGCACCATGGATGCCGCCACCGCCCCCTGGGGCATCAAGGTGACCCGCATCGAGATTAAAGATGTGCGCCCGCCGCTGGCGCTGGTCGAAGCGATGAACGCCCAGATGAAGGCCGAGCGCCAGAAACGGGCCGAGGTACTGGAGGCCGAAGGAGTGCGCCAGTCCAAGATCCTGAAAGCGGAAGGGGAGAAGCAGTCCCAGATCCTCAAAGCCGAAGGTGAGCGTCAGGCCGCCTTTCTCGCCGCCGAAGCACGGGAGCGGGCTGCCGAGGCGGAAGCCAAGGCGACCCATATGGTTTCCCAGGCGATTGCGGAAGGAGACCTGCAGGCCATCAACTACTTCGTGGCTCAGAAATATACCGAGGCACTGGCCCGCATCGGTGAAGGCCCCAACAGCAAGATCATCATGATGCCGCTGGAAGCGGGCAGCCTGATTGGCTCGGTGGCTGGCATGGCCGAGCTGTTCAACAAAGATGGCAAGGGCAGCAAGTCATGACAGCCCTGTTAGAGGGGCTGACCCACTGGCACTGGCTAGGGCTCGGCTTCATTCTGCTGGCCATCGAGGTGCTCGGCTCGGTGGGCTTTTTGCTCTGGACCGGCATCGCCGCGCTGGAAGTGGGCCTGCTGCTGCTGATCTGGCCCTTTGGCTGGCAGGCGCAGTTGCTGCTGTTTGCGGTGCAATCCCTGCTCACCACCTGGGCCTGGTGGCGCTGGCAGCACCAGCGCGACAACTCGGGTCAGGATGCCGCCAGCACCATCAACGAGCGGATGCAGAGCTATATGGGCCGCGAGCTGACCCTGCTGGATGATGTCGCCCAAGGCACCAGCCGGGTACATCTGGACGACACGGTCTGGACGGTGCGCTGCGACGAGTCGCTGCCTGCGGGCAGCAAGGTCAGGGTGGTGGGGGCTGACTCACACATCCTGCTGGTTGAACCCCGCAACTGACGCAACTCTGCCATCGAGTGATAAAAAAGCCCGCGATCGCTCGCGGGCTTTTGTCTCTCTGGCAACAACTCAGGTACGCAGCCGATCGAGCTGACTGGCCAGCGCCGTGGCCGCTTGCTCCAGCGCCTCGCTCAGTTGATGGCTGGAGCTGGCCTCCTGCCCAATCACGTTGGCGGTATCACCAATCCGCATCAAATTCTTGTTGATATCGTCACTGACGGCGCTCTGCTGCTCGGCGGCGGTGGCGACCTGACTGATGTGGTCGTGGATCTGCTGGATCTGGGCCACCACCCGATTGAGCGCCTCGAACGCCTGCTCGGTGCCCTGCACCGTGGTGGTGGAGCGCTCGATGCCGGTATTCATCAGACGCTGACTGCTGCTCACCTCGGTCTGCAGGCTACCAATCAGCTGGCCGATCTCGTCGGTCGATTCACGAGTCTTGTTGGCCAGCGCCCGCACCTCGTCTGCCACCACTGCAAAGCCGCGGCCCATGTCCCCTGCCCGTGCTGCCTCGATGGCGGCGTTGAGGGCCAGCAGATTGGTCTGCTCGGCAATGGCGCGGATCACATCGAGGATCCGGCTGATATTGGTGCTGCGCTGGGCCACCAGCGCCACCGCCTTGTCCGCCTCATGCATATCGCCGACCAGAGTATGGATCTCGTTGCGGGCATTGCTGAGGGTCTGCTGGGCGGTATTGATGTGGTGAGTCGCCGCTTCCGACTCCTGCGCCGCCTGCTCGGCATAACCCGCCACGCTGACTGCCGTGGTGCTCATCTGATGCATGGCGCTTACCACGCTCTCCAGCTCCAGATTCTGCTCGTCCAGACTGTTGCGCATGGTGTCGGCGGTATGTTTCATCTCCCGCGCCTGCTGGTAGACCTGCTGGCCAATCCCCTTGCTCATTTGCACCATGCCCCGCAGCTTGCCGAGGAAGGCATTGAGCTGAGAACCCAGATCGATCAGCTCCTGATGGGTGTCGATCTCCATCTGCTGGGTCAGGTCACCCTCGTTGCTGGAGAGATGACCCACATGGCGGCTGATAAGAGAAAGTGGCGCAGTAATGGTCTGGATAAACCAGACCAGCAGCCCCAGCACCAGCAGGGTGATACCGCCCATGGCGATGATCTGCTGCCGCTGGCCATCCACCAGCAGGGCGCCCAGTTCATTGCTGATGGCGTGCGCCTTGCCGAGCGCCAGCGCCTTGGGCACCTTGATCATCAACCACCACTGGGTATTGGCTGCTTCAACCCGAATGGGCTGATGAAGAATGAAGTCACTGTCGCTGCTGACCGGCCGACCGTCAGGCAGGGTCAGGCCCACCTCCTTGAGTGGACGGCCCAGCTTGTCGGCATAGCGGTTGCTGCCCACAATCAGCCCCATCTTGCTGACCAGGGTCACATCCGCCTTGTTGTCATAGAGGCTCTTGCCAAGGTTTTCAGCCAGTTGCTGGAAGATGGGCAGGTTCATATCCACCCCGGCCAGCCCGACAAACTTGCCGTCACGCAGCACGGGCACCGTGAGACTGGTCATCAGCATCTTGTTTCCCGGACTGATTTCGTAAAGGTAAGGCTCCATCAGGCAGGGCTGACGGGTATCGCGACCACAGAGATACCACTCGCTGTTGCGAATGCCGAACTCGTTGAGGGAGGTATCAAACTTGGCCTCGCTGGCGGCGGCGTCCACCGCTTGCTGGGCGACGGCCCCTCCCTGATCCTTGGTGAAATAGACCTCCAGACTCCCCTTGCCCGCCACCGAGTGGCTGGCTCCGGCCACCCAGTTGGCATCCTCGCCATCGTAGCCGTTCGGTTCAAACTGGGCATAGATGGAGCTGATCCCGCTCGCCTGCTGCAGGCTGCTGCCGAGCAACGACTCCACTTGAGGCCGCGACAAGCGCTGTTCCGGTTTGGCCATGGCTGCTTCAATCTGGGCGGTCACGGTCAGGGGGATTTGGTAGGAGTTCTGCATCAGCGAAGCAATCTGGATGGCATAGCGCTCTGCCTGATACTGCAGACTGCGGGAGACCTCCTCTTCCAGTGCATCGCTGGTCTGGGTCATCACCATATTGCGAAGGGAACTGAAAGAAGCCGATTGCAACAGGGTCATGGCCAGCCCGGTCAACAGAAACAGCCCCATGGTCAGAGACAACAACTTGAACTTGAGGGAACGTTGCTTCATACGACAACTCCTTATGGCAATATGACAACGAATAAGTTGAGTATATTCGTCCACTTGCAGCACACCGGATTTGTGATGGGTTTGTCACCGGCTTCTGGTTATAATTTTGGCCTTCCCGAGCGTTGATGGAACAGTCGCAATGAGCAATGCACTGAGCAGTGTCCCGCCGGTAGTCGCGATGGACTACCCCTTTCCGGCCAAACCTCTTCCCCTGAGTGCCGAGCAGAGAACGACCTTGACCACAGAAATCAAGGCGCTACTCAAGGAGCGCAAAGCGGTACTGGTCGCCCACTACTACACGGATCCCGAGATCCAGGCGCTAGCCGAAGCCACCGGCGGTTTCGTCGGTGACTCGCTGGAGATGGCCCGCTTTGGCCGCGATCACGAGGCGCAGACCCTGATCGTCGCCGGGGTGCGCTTCATGGGGGAGACCTCCAAGATCCTGAGCCCCCACAAACGGGTGCTGATGCCGACTCTGGAGGCCGAATGCTCCCTCGATCTGGGCTGTCCCATCGAGCAGTTTTCCGCCTTCTGCGATGCCAATCCCGACCATACCGTGGTGGTCTATGCCAATACCTCGGCCGCCGTCAAAGCACGGGCTGACTGGGTGGTGACCTCCAGCATCGCGCTCGAGATCGTCGAGCACCTCGACGGTCTGGGTCACAAGATCATCTGGGGCCCGGATCGCCATCTGGGTGCCTATATCGAGAAGAAGACCGGGGCGCAGATGCTGCGCTGGCAGGGCCACTGCATCGTCCACGACGAGTTCAAGGCCCGTGCCCTGCGCGAGCTGAAAGAGCAGAATCCGGACGCCGCCGTGCTGGTTCATCCGGAATCCCCCGCCTCGGTGATCGAGCTGGCCGATGCGGTGGGCTCCACCAGTCAGCTGATCAAGGCGGCCAAAGAGCTGCCCCAGCAGAAGCTGATCGTGGCGACCGATCGGGGCATCTTCTACAAGATGCAGCAGGCCTGTCCGGAGAAAGAGATGGTGGAAGCACCGACCGGTGGCGATGGTGCCACCTGCCGCAGTTGCGCCCACTGCCCCTGGATGGCGATGAACGGTCTGGTGGCGATCAAGGAGGCGCTCACCGACGGTGCCGAGCGCCACGAGATCCATGTCGATGAAGATCTGCGGGTCAAAGCCTTGATCCCCCTCGATCGCATGCTCAATTTCGCCGCCGAACTCAAGCTCAAGACCCAGGGCAACGCCTGATTGCCGCCGTCACCAGATGCAAAGAGGGCTCCCGTGGGAGCCCTCTTTATTTATCTGAAACTCATCCTGCTCAGATGATCACAGTGGAGAGGCTGTGCTCTTCATCCGGCGCAACGGTCACACCCGCCTCACCGGCGATGGCCGCTTCGACGCAGAGCATGGTGCGATAGCCATCGTCGCTCATGTCGGCCATGGCGGTAGCCCCTTCCAGCCAGGGGGTCCAGACCACCACGCAGTCGTGGTTGCCACTGACAACCCGGGTCTCGCGCTCACCATCCTGCACGCTCACCAGCGCCTCTGGCTGCCAGTAGACCCGATCCAGCGGCCCGCTCAGGGTCAATGCACCCTGCTGCTTGGCATCCTGCCCGGTCAGCTTGTCGGCATAGGGCTCGCCCAGGCCGGTGACGCTCACCGCTTCCGGCGCACTGATTTGCAAATAGGTATGCAGCGCACCGCTATAAGTCAGCGGCTGGGCACCTGTGTTGCGAGTGGTCAGCACCAGCGAAAGCTCTTTGCCCACCAGCACGTCCAGCTCCAGTTCGAAGGGGTGATCCCACAGGGCGCGGGTTGCCTCGCTGTCGCGCAGGGAAAGATGAACAAGCGTGCCATCAGCGTGATCGGAGACCCCGTCCAGCATCCAGAGGGTGGTACGGGCAAAACCGTGGGAGGGCTTGCCGCTACCGACGCGGGCGGGCGCCGGGCCAAACCAGGGCCAGCAGATCGGGATACCACCGCGAACAGGCTTGCTGCCATCCAGCACCGCTTTGTCACTCAGCCAGATGGAGGCCGGCTCGCCATGACGCTGATAGCTCAGCACATGGGCGCCAAACAGGCTGATCTCGGCCTTGGCATAGTCGTTGTTGATGGTGAGAACCGGCAGACCGGCCGCATTGTTGGCAAGCTTACAATTGGCTGTCAGGGGACGAATGGATTGCATGTGGACTCCTGTCATCAGGGGAAACCGAAAAACAAAAAGGCGGCCAATGGCCGCCTTTTTCAAGCTACGCGATTGCGCATCCCAAATTACTTGGAGATGTGAGCGATCAGATCCAGAACTTTGCTGGAGTAGCCCATTTCGTTGTCGTACCAGGATACAACTTTAACGAATTTGTCGTTCAGCTGGATACCAGCCTTGGCGTCGAATACGGAGGTCTGACGCTCACCCAGGAAGTCGGTAGATACAACTTCGTCTTCGGTGTAGCCCAGAACGCCTTTCATAGCGCCTTCGGAAGCAGCTTTCATCGCTTCGCAGATTTCTGCGTAGGTGGCAGCTTTCTTCAGGTTAACGGTCAGGTCAACAACAGACACGTCCGGAGTCGGAACACGGAAAGCCATACCGGTCAGCAGGCCTTTCAGTTCCGGGATAACTACGCCAACAGCTTTGGCAGCACCGGTAGAGGACGGGATGATGTTCTGAGCCGCACCGCGGCCACCGCGCCAGTCTTTGGCAGACGGACCATCAACGGTCTTCTGGGTAGCAGTGGTAGCGTGAACGGTGGTCATCAGGCCAGACTCGATACCGAAGGTATCGTTCAGAACCTTGGCGATCGGTGCCAGGCAGTTGGTGGTGCAGGAAGCGTTGGAAACGATGTCCTGGCCAGCGTAGGTAGAGTCGTTAACACCCATTACGAACATCGGGGTGGCGTCTTTGGACGGGCCAGTCAGAACAACTTTCTTGGCACCAGCAGCGATGTGCTTACGAGCAGTCTCGTCGGTCAGGAACAGACCGGTAGCTTCAGCAACAACGTCAACACCGATTTCGCCCCACTTCAGGTTGGCCGGGTCACGCTCAGCGGTAACACGTACGGTTTTGCCGTTTACAACCAGGTTGCCGTCTTTAACTTCAACGGTACCGTTGAAACGACCGTGAGTTGAATCGTACTTCAGCATGTAAGCCATGTAGTCAACATCGATCAGGTCGTTGATACCAACAACTTCGATGTCTGCACGCTCGCAAGCCAGACGGAATACGAAACGACCGATACGGCCAAAACCGTTAATACCTACTTTGATAGTCATATTTAGTTACCTAACTGTTCAGTAGTCAAAGAAAATTCCGCTTGTAAATTTACTAGAACTCTCCGGTGAGTCAACCAACATTCTGTCTGAAATTGCGCTATATCATGAAAAACTGTGAAATTAATTTTCTGTTTATGTAACTGATTACCACGTTTTGACGAAAAAAGTGCCAGATCGTGGCATCGCGCAGATATCAACAATAGTGCCTACTCGGTCACACAACCATTCACAGAGATATGTAAAAATGTGCGCGGTTTAGCATGGCCCATAGAGCCACTGTTCAAGTACCACCCCATAAAAATCAAACAAAATAGTATAGATAGAATCCACAGCGGGAATTCTCAAACTATGACCACCCTGATTGAACAGCTGGCTGCCGCAAAAGGTATCGCCAGCGAGTATGTCGATGCCTGGGGCCACCCGGCCCAGGTATCAGAAGAGAGTAAGGCCGCCATGCTGGGCGCCATGGGCTACCGCGTCGATGACGAGGCCGCACTGGTGCAGCAGCTGGAAGAGGAGCATCGCCAGCACTGGCTGCGGGCGCTGGATCCTGTGATGGTGGTTCGCACCGGCGACGCCGTTACCCTTGAGGTTCGCCTCCCCATCGAATTCGTCAACGACGCCCTCACCTGGCAGCTCCAGCAGGAGCAGGGTGCAGTGCTGTCCGGTCAATTCACCCCCATCGAGGGTGAGCTGGTCGGCGTGGCCGAATTTGAAGAGATGGAGTGCCAGGCCTATCGCGTCACTCTGGATATGGCCCCGGAGCTGGGTTATCACCAGCTGGTGCTGCTGGAAGAGGGCAATGACGAGCCGTTGGCCACCATGCGCCTCATCGTTGCCCCCAAGGCCTGCTACAAGCAGGCGCCGATTGCCGATGGCCGCAAGGTATGGGGCCCGAGCGTGCAGCTCTACTGCCTGCGCAGCCGCCACAACTGGGGTATCGGTGATTTCAGCGATCTGGGCCAGCTGGTCGAGAAAGCGGCCGCCTGGGGTGCCCACTTCGTCGGCCTCAACCCTATCCACGCCCTCTATCCGGCCAATCCGGAGAGCGCCAGTCCCTACAGCCCCTCTTCCCGTCGCTGGCTCAACGTGGCCTATATCAATGTGGAAGCGGTGCCCGAATTCCAGCAGAGCGATCGCCTGAAAGCGGAAGTGGCAAGCCCTGCCTTCCAGCAACATCTGGCCGATCTGCGCGTCAAAGAGAACGTCGATTACACCGGCGTGCTCCAGACCAAACTCGGCATGCTGCGTCAGGTGTTCGACGAAGCCACCCTGAGTGTCGAGCGTCAGGCCGCCTTTGATGCCTTCGTGGCCGCCGGTGGCGACAGCCTGCAACAGCAGGCAGCATTTGATGCCCTGCAGGCCCACTTCTATGCCAAAGGCGAAAATGCCTGGGGCTGGCCGGTATGGCCGCAGGAGCTGCGCGATTACCACAACCCTGCCGTTGCCGCCTGGATGGCCGAGCACCCGCAAGATGTCAACTTCTACCTCTATCTGCAGTTCCTGGCTGACGAACAACTGGCGCAAGCCGATGCCCGCGCCAAGGCTGCCGGCATGGTGATGGGGATCTATCGGGATCTGGCGGTGGGCGTCTCCGAAGGCTCCACCGAGATCTGGGCCAACCAGGATCTCTACTGCCCGAAAGCCTCGGTCGGTGCGCCGCCCGATATCCTCGGCCCGCTTGGTCAGAACTGGGGCCTGCCCCCGATGAACCCGAACAAGCTGTTTGAAGCGGCCTATCAGCCGATGGTGGACTTGTTCCGTGCCAACATGCGCTCCTGCGGCGCACTGCGCATCGACCACGTGATGGCCTTGCTGCGCCTGTGGTGGGTACCGCCCGGAGCGTCTGCCGCCAAGGGCGCCTACATCTACTATCCGGTCAACGATCTGCTGGGTATTCTGGCACTCGAATCCCACCGCAATCAGTGCCTACTGATCGGCGAGGATCTGGGCACCGTGCCGGAGGGGATCGACGTGACCCTGAAAGAGAACGGCGTTCACTCCTACAAGGTGTTCTTCTTCGAACGCTCCAAGGAAGATGGTGGCTTTATCTCCCCGGCGCACTACACCGAGCAGGCGATGTCGGCCCTGACCACCCACGACATGCCGACCCTCAAAGGCTTCTGGCACTGCGATGACTTGGCGCTCGGCCGTCAACTGGGTCTGTATCCGGATGAAGATGTATTGAAGACTCTGTATGCTGATCGTCACCAGGCCAAACAGCGGATCCTCGACAGCCTGCATGCCCACAAGGTCATCTCTGACAACATCAGTCATGACGTCAACTGGGTCGGCATGAACACCGAACTCAACCACGGTCTGCAGATCCACATGTCCCGCGGCAGCTGCGCCCTGTTCAGTACCCAGCTGGAAGACTGGCTGGAGATGGACAAGCCGGTCAACGTACCGGGCACCAGTTACGAATACCCCAACTGGCGCCGCAAGCTTTCCGCTGATCTGGAAGATATTTTTGCCAATGAGGCACTCAAGGCACTGGCTGGCAAGATGAGCCAAGCCCGTGATGAGGCCAGTCGTTGAGACGCTGTCTCCCACAGCGCTCTCACCTAAATCCACTCCGGCTTCGGCCGGAGTGGATGCTCTGTCATGAAAGGAAATCTCGATGCTCGTTGAACGTTTGGTTGCTGCCCGCTGTTCCGATCCCTTCTCTCACTTAGGCCTGCAGGCCAATCCGGATGGGCCCGGCCTCAAACTGACCGCCTGGTTGCCTGATGCCCTCGAAGTTCGCGTCAAGGATCTCAAGTCGGGCAAAGTCGTTGCCACCCTGGCGCCCACCGATGAATCGGGTCTTTTTGAAACTGTTTTCACCCGCCGCAAAAACTCCTTCCCCTATCAGCTGATCGCCAGCTACCAAGATGCCACCACCGAGGTCATCGACCCCTATCAGTTTCAGGATGCCGCCTGGGCAGGCCTGGCCGAACTGACCGCCCAGCCGGAAAACCTCTACCACACCCTTGGCGCCCAGCTGCGCACCGTGGAGCATCTTGGCCAGCAGGTGGAAGGGGTGCGTTTTGCGGTCTATGCGCCGAGCGCCACCGCCGTGAGCCTCATCGGCGATTTCAACTTCTGGGATGGCCGCCGCCACCCGATGCAGCGCAGCCTGTGCGGTCACTGGGTGCTGTTTGTGCCGGGCCTCAAGGCCGGGGATCGCTACAAGTTCGAGCTCAAGGACCCCCTGGGCAACCGGCTGCCCCACAAGAGCGATCCTGTCGGCTTCTATTGCGAGCAGTATCCGTCATTCGCCTCCGTGGTCTATGACCACGCCCAGTACCAGTGGCAGGATGCCGAGTGGATTGCCAACCAGCACAACGACAAACGCGAGCAGCCGCTCTCCATCTATGAGCTGCACGTCGGCTCCTGGAAGCGCCACCCCAACGGCGACAGCCTGAGCTGGCGCGAGCTGGCAGTGGAGCTGGTCGCCTACGTCAAGGAGATGGAGTACACCCACATCGAGCTGCTGCCGGTCTCCGAGCACCCCTTCAGCGGCTCCTGGGGCTACCAGCCGGTGGGCATGTTCTCCCCCACCAGCCGCTACGGCACCGCAGATGATTTCAAATACTTCGTCGACCAGTGCCACCAGGCCGGGATCGGCATCATTCTGGACTGGGTGCCCGCCCACTTCCCGTCCGATGCCCACGGCCTGGCCCGTTTCGATGGCACCCCGCTCTACGAATATGAAGATCCGCGCCGTGGCTGGCACCCGGACTGGAACTCCTACATCTACGACTTTGGCCGCGACACAGTGCGCCAGTTCCTGGTGGCGAGCGCCCTGTTCTGGCTCGACAAGTTTCACATCGACGGCCTGCGGGTGGATGCAGTCGCCTCCATGCTCTATCTGGACTACTCCCGCAACGCCGGTGAGTGGGTACCGAACGTCGATGGCGGCAACCACAACTACGAGGCGATCAGCCTGCTCAAGTGGACCAACGAGGAGGTCTACGGCAAGTATCCCCACGCCATGACCATAGCCGAAGAGTCCACCGCCTTTGCCGGTGTCTCCCGCCCCACCTTCCTCGGCGGCCTCGGCTTTGGCTTCAAGTGGAATATGGGCTGGATGCACGACACCCTAACCTACATGCAGAAAGAGCCGATCCACCGCCGCTACCACCACAACGACATGACCTTCTCCATGGTTTACCACTATGACGAGAACTTCATCCTATCGCTCTCCCACGACGAGGTGGTGCACGGCAAGCACTCCATGCTCTACAAGATGCCGGGCGACGAGTGGCAGCAAGCCGCCAACCTGCGAGCCTACATGGGCTTCATGTACGCCCACCCGGGCAAGAAGCTCAACTTCATGGGCACCGAGATCGCCCAGAGCAACGAGTGGAACCACGATGCCCAGCTGCCATGGCATCTGCTGCAATATCCCAAGCATGCCGGTCAGCAGCGGCTGATCCACGATCTCAACCACCTCTACCGTCATGAGCCTGCCTTGTATCAGGCCGATTATGAGCAGACCGGCTTCCGCTGGCTGGATCATAACGATGCCGACAACAGCATCTTTGCCTGGCTGCGGGCGGACAAAGAGGGCAAGCAGACTATTGTGGTGGCTTGCAACTTCACCCCGGTGCCCCGTCTCGAATATCGGATCGGCGTCCCTGCGGCGGGCCACTATCGGGTGGTGCTCAACACCGACAGCGAGTATTACTGGGGCAGTAACTATGATGTAGGTCTGGTGTTCGCTGCCGAGCCGACCCCCTGGCAGGGGATGGCGCACAGCATAGTGCTGGATCTGCCGCCGCTGGCGACCTTGTTTATCAAACAGGAGTCTTGATGCTTGTAATGGAAAAAGGGGTGGGCCACCCGCTGGGGGCCCGCCTTGACGAGAACGGTTGCCACTTCTGCGTCTGGGCCCCCCAGTCGGACAAGGTGGAGATCTGCCTGTACGACGAGCAGGAGCAGGAGCTGATGCGGCTGGAGTTGCCCGGCCGCCGTGGCCAATATCGCTTTGGCTACGTGCGCGGTGTAAAGGCCGGTCAGCGCTACGGCTATCGGGTCTATGGCACCCCGCAGGAGGGGATGCTGTTCGATCCGCAAAAACTGCTCATCGACCCTTACGCCAAGGCGCTCAGTCGTCCCACCTACTGGGATGAAGCCCTCTATCAGGGTGACAGTGCCGGGATGATTGCCAAGTCGGTGGTAGTGGATGACAGTTTTGACTGGCAAGGGGTTGGCAAACCCGGGATCAGTCCGGCCCGCACTATTATCTACGAGACCCACGTCAAGGGCTTTACCAAGCAGCACCCTGGGATCCCCAAGGAGCTGCAAGGCACCTACCTTGGCATCAGCCATCCGCTGATCATCGAGCATATGAAGAGTCTGGGGATCACCTCAGTGCAGCTGATGCCGGTGGCCGCCTTCATGTCGGAACCGCGACTGGAGCAGCTGGGACTGACCAACTACTGGGGCTACAACCCCATCGCCTTCTTCGCCCCGGAGCCGCGCTACAGCACCCGAGCAGACGAGGCGGTGACCGAGTTCAAGACCATGGTGCGCGAACTGCACCGGGCCGGGCTCGAGGTGATTCTGGATGTGGTCTACAACCACACTGCCGCCTCGGGCTTCGACGGCCCAACCCTCTCGTTCAAGGGCTTTGACAACGCCGGTTACTACTCCTTCGAAGCGGGCCCCCACGGCCCGGACTACACCCGTCACGCCAACGTGACCGGTTGTGGCAACAGCGTCAATCTGGATCACCCCAATACCCTGCGGCTGGTGCTCGATGCCCTGCGCTACTGGGTCACCGAGATGCAGGTGGATGGCTTCCGTTTCGATCTGGCGGTGACACTGGCGCGGGAAGCGGGAGAGTTCGAGCCCATGGGCGCCTTCTTCAAGGCCGTGATGGCCGACCCTGTGCTGTCACAGGTCAAGCTCATCGCCGAACCCTGGGATATCGGCCCCTTCGGCTACCGGCTGGGTCAATTCCCGAGCCAGTGGCAGGAGATCAACGACCGCTACCGCGACACGGTGCGCGCCTTCTGGCGCGGTGATGCGGGCAAGATGGGGGACTTTGCCACCCGTCTGGTGGGGTCGCGGGATATCTTCCCGAAGAACTGGCGCTCCCCCCACACCAGCGTCAACTACCTCTGCTATCACGACGGTTTCACCCTGGAGGATCTGGTCTCCTACAACCAGCGCCACAATCAGGCAAACGGTGAAGACAATCGGGACGGCCACGGCAACAACCTCTCCTATAACCACGGGGTAGAGGGGCCGACCCTGGATCCGCGGGTCAACAGCCTGCGCCAGCAGCAGAAGCGCAATCTGATTGCCACTCTGCTGCTCTCCCAAGGCACTCCCCACTTCCTCGCCGGCGACGAGATGGGCCGCAGCCAGCTTGGCAACAACAACGCCTACTGTCAGGACAACCAGATCAGCTGGGTCAACTGGCAGTGGCGACCGGAGGATGAGCGGCTGTTCGCCTTCACCCAGCAGATGATGGCGCTGCGGGCGGAGTCCTGCGTCTTCTCCAACCTGCAACTGAGCGACGACAGTTGGAATGGCACCCCGTCCAGCTGCCATCAGGTCAACTGGTATCACCCGGACGGCCACCAGCTCACCGATCAGGATTGGCACGCCCCCATGGGGCAGGCATTCGCCATGGATATCGGCATGATCAACTGTGTTGGCGAGCGCTGGTACGTGTTGTTCAACGCCAGCGACTACGATATCCAGTTCCGCCTGCCGCCTCCGGGGGAAGGGCTGGAGTGGATCCAGACTATCGACACCGCCACCAACGATGGGCTGCCCTTCCTGCCCGATGACATCAAACGGCAGGTGGCAGTCGGCCGGGCCCACTCCCTCAAACTGCTGGAGCGGGTGGCGCTGGCCAGCACCTCGGAGGATGCCCAGCCGCCGGAGCAGGCGCTGCTGCCGGCATCCAGTGCGGACATGGCTGAAACTCCGATCACAGATCCGGGCAAACCATAACAGGCATGCTGGAGTCAGCTTTACGGAGCCGCTATGCTGGGCTCCGGTATGGATGGCAAGGAGTCGGTATGAGCAGTAACAATCCGGAACAGTGGCGCAGCAAACTGACCGCCGAGCAGTTTCACGTCTGCTGGGAGAAGGGCACCGAGCGCCCCTACAGCGGTGCCCTGCTCCACAATCGCAAGAGCGGCGACTACCTCTGTGTCTGCTGCAAGAGTGTGCTGTTTCACTCAGGAGCCAAGTTTGATTCCGGCTGCGGCTGGCCCTCGTTCGACAAGGCCATCGAGGGGACGGTGGAGTACACCGAGGACAACAGCCACGGCATGAAGCGAGTGGAGATCACCTGCCGCCAGTGCGGCTCTCACCTCGGTCACGTCTTCCCCGACGGACCGACCGAGACCGGCCAGCGCTACTGCGTCAACAGCCTGAGTCTGGATTTCGATCCCGACGCTTAAGCGGCTGACCCATTGCAATAAAAACGGCGCCTCCATCACGGAGGCGCCGTTTTTTATAAGGATTTCACCGGCTTCACGCCAGCAGGCTAGCAGCCATCACCAACAGGGCCGCGATGGCCGGCACCGGCAACTTCAACACCCGCAGCAGATAAAAGCCGATGGCAACCAGCGCCAGATCGCTCGGCGCCAGCACCGCACTCTGCCACACCGGCTGATAGAGGGCCGCCAGCAACAAGCCCACTACGGCAGCATTGATGCCGGTGACGGCCCCCGCCAGACGGGGCCGGGCCAGCCACTGTTGCCAGCAGGGGCCCACCGCCCAGAGCAGCAGAAAGCCGGGAGCAAAGAGCGCCAGGGTCGCCAACAGGGCCCCGATCATCGGCATCTCGGGCTGCAACTGGGCACCAAGATAGGTGGCGAGGGTAAACATGGGGCCCGGCACCAACTGGGCCAGGCTGTAACCGGTCAGAAACTGCTGCTCGTTGAGAGTATGTCCCACGCTCTCTTGCAGCAGCGGCAACACCACATGGCCACCGCCAAACACCAGACTACCGGCGCGATAGAAGTCGGCAACCAGCTGGCCAAGCGGACTACCGAGCAGCGGCAGGCCGATAAAAAAGATGCCAAACAGCAGCAGGGTCGGCCAATGAGGCTGACTGCTGGCGGCAGAAGGCAGCTCGGCGGAGGCTGGCACACTGCCCGCCCCGCGCTGGCTGCGGGCGCAGATCAGCGCCGCTCCCGCCAGCATCAACAGTTGAGTCAGCAGACTGGGCTGCCACCAGAGTGCAGCAGCGGTCACCACCATAATCCCTTGGGTCATTCCCGTGGCACAGAACTGACGACTCATGGTGAGCACCGCATCGGCCACCACGATAAGCGCCAGCAGTTTAAGGCCATGCAGCGCCGCATCGAGCCACAGATTGCTGCCCAGCTGGCCGATGCCGATCGCAGCCGCCAGTAGCAGAAGAAATGAGGGCAGCGTGAAGCCAATAAAAGCAGAGAGCGCCCCGCCCAGACCGGCGCGATGACGACCGATGGCGAAACCAAGCTGGCTGGAGGCGGGCCCCGGCAGCAGTTGGCACAGCGCCAGCAAGCGGGCAAATTCGGCCTGTGTCAGCCAGCCGAGCCGCTGGACGAAGGTACGCTGGAAATAGCCGATATGAGCGGCCGGACCACCAAAGCTGATGCATCCCAGCCATAAAAACTGAATAAATACCTGTCCCACGCTCTTCTCCCTCATCCCTCTTCTCCCGATGGAGAGGAGATATTATGACAGCGCGATGATCGTTTTATGACAATCAGACTGATTAGGCCGACACCATGGGCACATCACTCGGCAGATAGCAGCGTCTCGCCAGCCAGCAGGCGATGGACTGACGGCTGGCATCGAAGTGGGGCTCGGGCAACGCGCGCGGATCGCACCAGACCCAGCCTTCGCACTTCTCCGGCTCCAGCAGCTGCGGCTCACCATCGGCCCGGGCGTGCAGCGTCACCGAGATATAGTGCAGCCCGCTCTCGCGCCAGGTCTCCAGATTGTTGGTCACCGCCACCACCTCGGGCCCTTGGATCTCAAGTCCGATCTCCTCGGCCACCTCGCGGATCGCCGCCGACTCGAAGCTCTCCCCCAATTCCAGATGACCACCCGGGATCGACCAGTAGGGGGCATGGCTCCCTTTGCGTTTGCCAAGCAGTACCTGGCCTTGGGCGTTGGTCAGGATGACGCCGACCCCGACGCGGGGATAGAGAGTGGACATGAAAACGCTCCTTCAATCAGGCAGTAAAACGGCCCCACCTTAGGCCCAAGGAGGGCACAGGGCAAGCCCCGGCTGCACGGCACCTGCGCCTGTCGGTGACTCCTCCCCTTGCCTCTGAACCGGTTATCACTGATGCTGGGGAGTGAAGCCCGGATGGAGAGGTCATCCCCATCCTCTCAGTCCCCCATTACCTCGAGGAGTCCGCCATGAAAAAATTGCTCCCCCTGTGCGCCCTGCTGCTCACGGCTTGCCAAACCACGCCGCCCCCCAACTCGCTCGCCATCGATGATGCCGACGCCTGGCAGGCCATTTGCAAAGATGGCACCCGGGTTCGCGCCGTGGTGGCAGAGGGGATCTGTGGGGATCATCGTGGGGTAGCCATGTGGACGAATAAGCCAAGAGAGGAACGGATGGCAGAAGAAGCCGCCAAATAGTGTGATCTAGACACCATAAAATGACACTGCCGGCCAATTGGCCGGATTTTTTCGCGATCTCGCCAGCACTTTGCCACCTTGTTCATGGTGCGCTCAGTTTTCTGTTCCCATACTGGCCCTACAGTTCCAAAAGAGGAGAGACAAGATGCAAACATCCATCGTCGGGCTCTCCATTCTGTGGGGGCTAGCCAGTTTTGGTGTTCAGGGGGATTTCATCGAGAGCCGTGATTCCGTTGCGCCATCCTGGCAAGCCGAGTCCAGAGTGGAGATGGAAGGTTATCTGATTGAATCGCTTGGCAAAGATCGCTGGCTGTTCGATAACGGCAGCGAGAGCCTGCTGGTCTCCCTGCCCGAGGGGCAATGGGTGCCGACCGGCGAGCGGCTGCGAGTCAGCGGCGAACCGCAGCAGGAGCAGAGCGGCTGGCTGCTGCAGGTGGAAGACATCAGCCAGGTCAGCGTCTGACAGCGGCAGTCGCCCCGTCACCGCGACAGCTAATCCAGACCCGGTAACCACGACCGAATAACCAAAAGCGAATAGCAAAAGAGGAGGCCACTGGCCTCCTCTTTCTGTTTCTATGAGCGGTTTGCGCGGGCTCAACCCAGATGGTTGAGCGGCAGCGCCGTCTTGTGCTTGATGCGGCGCAGCACGAAGCTGGAGCGCACCCCGGTCACCCCCGGAATATGGGTCAGCTTGTCCAGCAGGAAGTGCTGATAGTGCTCCATGTCGCGCACCACCACCTTGAGCTGGTAGTCGGCATCATTACCGGTGATGAGATCACACTCCAGCACTTCGGGCAGTTCGCTGATGGCGCGATCGAAGTTTTCGAACCGCTCGGGCGTATGTCTGTCCATGGAAATGTGAATGTAGGCGGTGAGGGTGAGGCCAAGCTGGCGGGCGTTGAGCAGAGTAACGTGGGTGTCGATGAGACCGGCATCCTCCAGCGCCTTGACCCGGCGGGAGCAGGGGGACGGCGAGAGCCCGACCAGCTCGGCCAGTTCCAGATTGCTGATGCGGCCATTCTCCTGCATCAGCTCGAGAATATGTCTGTCTATGCGATCAAGTTTCAGCATTTACCCTTCCTCGTTGCAATGACTAATCCACTTTTCCTAGATTAAGGGTGAACTATTGCAAAAACAACCGAAATAAGTGGTTACTTTGCAACCACTCACCGGCACGGGAGGGATACTATGGTTACATCTTCCGGTGGCAAAGCAGATACCTGACCGGGTCTCTGCGGTGAAGGACCTTACCGGGTCAAGAGCCCCATCAGCCGTCTTACCTTATCGGGAAACGACGGGCTGGAACGAGAGAACCCCCTCCCCGAAGGCAACAAAGCAGGCATCCCGGCGCCTGCTTTGTTGTTTTTGGGCGTTTGGCGCAATCAGAGCGCGGGCGGCGTGATGCGATAGAGGCAGCGATGCGCCCCCTCCAGCAGATATTGCTCCCGTTCCACCGTCGCTGGCGCCAGCAGCTGGCGAAACAGCGCCAGTTCGCTGCGACAGAAACCGCGGCAGGTGCGCGCCGCCGCACAGATGGGACAGTGGCTCTCCCACAGCAGCCAGCTGCCATCCTCCTCACGGCGGATCTCCGCCATGTAGCCTTCGCGGCTGCGCAGCTCCCTGAGCGCCTCCAGCCGACCGGATAACCCCTTGTTGCCCAGCGTCTGCTGATAGCGCGCCAGCATCTGCTGCTCCCGCTGCAGGATCAGCCGCTCCATCCCCTCCTCGCCAAACAGCTCGCGCACGTTGTCAATCAACTGCACGGTCAGGTCGCTGTGGGTATCGGGGAAGCGCTGCCAGGCCTGCTCGGTAAGCTGCCACTGTCGCACGGGACGACCGCGCCCCCGCGCCTCGTCGCTGAATGTGACCCACCCCTCCTGCTCCAGTGCGAGCAGGTGCTGGCGGGCGCCCATGGAGGTCATCTGCAACTGCTCCCCCAGCGCGGCGGCGCTCTGCGGGCCATGGCTCTTGAGCAGAAACAGGATCTTGTCGGTGCTTGCGTTCATGACCCCATTATGGGGAGACCCCTTTATTAAATCAACAATTCACTTTACTTAATGCCGATTACCACCCAGAATAAATAAACAAATTACTTTACTTAATGGATGCAACATGGCGAAACAACAGCACAAAAATCCCCTCTGGGTGCTGGTCATGACGGTCACGCTGGCAGTTGCAGGTTTCAGTCTCCCCTCCCCGGTGTTGGCACCCTTGCTGCTGGATCCGGCCCACGGCATGCTGACGCCGGAAGCCTCCGACTGGAGCCGCAAGGTGTGGCTGGGGGTCATCATGGGGCTCTACCCCCTGTTCCAGCTGGTGGGCAGCCCCTGGCTCGGTCGCCTCTCCGACCGCTATGGCCGCAAGCCACTGCTGTTGCTCTCGCTGGCGGGGGTACTGGCAGGCTATGCCCTGATGGCACTCGGTATCGCCTGGCGCTCCCTCCCCCTGTTACTGCTCAGCCGGATTGTGGAGGGGCTGTGCAACGGCAACATCGCCATCGTGCAGGCGATGGCGGCAGATCTCGCCGGCAAGGAGCACAAGGCCCGCAGCTTCGCCTGGATCAACATCGGCATGAATCTGGGCTGGGTAGTGGGGCCGATGATCGGGGGCTACGCCGCGGTGATCTCGGGGGATTACAGTCTGGCCGCCTGGCTGGCGGTAGGAATGACCCTGCTCAACCTGCTGCTGGTGCTCTGGCTGATCCCCTATCGTCCGCCGGTGGCGGCCACCCGTCAGGCAGCGACCATCTCCAGCCGCCAGTTGCTGCTGCAACCGGCCCTGCTCCCCTACTTCGCGCTCACCCTGATCAGCTATGGCGCCGTGCAGCTCTATTTCACCTACTTCAATATCTGGCTGGTGGAGCGGCTGGCGTGGGATCCGGCCCAGCTGGCGCAGGCGGCGGTGCTGGTGAGTCTGCCCATGATGGCGGGCTCCTGGCTCGGATCCCGCATCGCCCGTCACTGGCGCGGCAGCTCCCTCGGCATTGTCGGCCATCTGGTGATGGCGAGCGGCATGCTGCTCTTTATCCTGCCCGTGCACTGGTGGGGACTGGCGCTTACCTTCGTTCCCGCTGGCATCGGCATGAGTCTGGGGGAGCTGGCCACTTCGGTGGCGATCTCCAACCGCAGTCACCCGGAGCAGCAGGGGCAGGCGATGGGGCTCTACCGCGCCCTCGCCGTGGGCAGCGAGATCCTGGCGGTGCTGCTCGGCAGTCTGGTGCTGCTGGCCGGTACCGAGTGGCCCTTCTATCTCGCCACCCTCTGCTCCCTTGCCAGTGCCGCCGGTTTCTATCTGCTGCGCCGCCGTGCCGACCGTCGTCAACAGCTGGCCAACTGCACCTGAGCCACGAAGGGATCACAGTTCGGTGCTTCGGCCGCGGGCAAGACTTGCATCGGGGCGCCGGGTCTGGGACGGTAAGGCTCTTTGCGGATTTGTTCGATGCTGGAGGAGCTATGAGTGAGTACAAGGCCATCGCGCTCGATATGGATGGCACCCTGCTGACCCGGGATCACAAGATCTCGTCGGCCACCCGGGCAGCCCTGGCGCAGGCCCGCGCCCACGGCATCAAGGTGCTGCTGGTCACGGGGCGCCACTACATGACGGCACGCCCCTTCCACCACGAGCTGGCCCTCGATACCCCCCTCATCTGCAGCAATGGCGCCTATCTCTATGATCCGGTGCAGAACCGGATCCTCAGCGGCGACCCGCTGGCGGCCGCCCCGCTTACCGAGCTGCTGGCCGCGGTCGAGGCGCAGCAGATGGGCGCTCTGTTCCACCTGAGCGAGGGGATCGGCTACATCGGCTGCGAAGAGCATGTCACCCGCATCCGCCATTGGTCGGCCAATCAGCCGGACCACCTCAAGATCGCCCTCCACCCGGTCGAGGAGCTTGCAGGCTGGCTCGACAACCCGGTCTGGAAGCTGGAGCTGTTCAATCAGGATCCGGCACGCCTGCACACCTTTATGGGCGAGGTGGTCGAACAGATGCCCTTTACCCGTGACTGGGCTGCCCCCTATGCGGTGGAGCTGGTACAGCCCGGTTGCAGCAAGGGCAACCGGCTGGCCCAGTGGGCCGCCAGTGAAGGGATTGCAATGGAGCAGGTGGTAGCGTTTGGTGACAACAACAACGACATCAGCATGTTCGAGCAAGTTGGGCTGGCGGTGGCCATGGGCAATGCGGCCCCGCAGCTCCAGAGCCATGCCCATCGGGTCACGGCCGACCACAACGAAGATGGTATCGCACTGGCGCTGCAGCGCTGGGTTCTGCCCTGAGCTGACAAGATGCAACATGGCCAGCACACGGGCTGGCCATGAAGAGAGGGATTAACCGCCGAAGGAGAACTGGATCACCCGATCCGGATAACGCAGACGGTTATACTCCCGGCGCAAGGATTCGTAGTGGCGAATGGCCCGATCGCGCTTGGCGCGGTAGTAGTCGCGCTGTTCCGTGTTGGTTTCGTTGCGGATGCTGCGCTCCAGCGTATCGATATCCCGCTCGGTACGCTCCAGCTCGTCGCTGATCTCCCGCAGGCGAGCAGCCAGTTTGTACTCTTCGTAGCCACGCTGATACTGCTTGAGGAAGCTGGCGTCATTGGGGCATACCCCCAGATAAGCCTGCCCCTCCTTGCCCTTGCTGTAAGCCAGCTCGGGAATGCAGTAGAGCTCCAGCCCCTTGTCGTAGCCCCGTTTCCACTCGGCCTCATCCACCCGAAGGCCATATTCGCTGCAAGACGAAACGTAATCGCGGGTCGCCTGACGGGTTTTGCCTTCCGATCCATCCTGATAACCCAGGTTGTACCAACTCATGGTGCGGCACTCATCTTCTGACAGGGCACTGCATCCCGCCAGCAATACCGGCAGGGTCAGCAACAGGATTTTGGGGGACATGAACAGACTCCGGAAAAGATAGTGAGCGGCATTCTAGAGAGGATAAAAGGCCATAACAAGGGATGCGCTCCCGTGCGGTCTGGTGCGGTTTATTTGATGTTTTTGTCACTATTCAACGCCGTGCCAGACGGGCGGCCAACCCGCTTTCCTTGTTATCAGGCGCAAGGTAAACTGCGCCATCTTTTAACTGGCGCGCAACAAAAACAATGAAAGTCCTGACCGTCGATTACCGCTCACCCGATGCGGCCCAACGCTTCACCGAATCCCTGCGAACCACCGGCTTTGGCGTGTTGACCAACCACCCCATTCCGAAAGAGCTGGTGCAGTCCATCTACGACAACTGGTATCGCTTCTTCATGAGCGAGCAGAAGCAGGATTTCCTGTTCAACCGCGAGACTCAGGATGGCTACTTCCCGCCGTCGGTCTCCGAGGTGGCCAAGGGCCATAGCCAGAAAGACATCAAGGAGTACTTCCACATCTACCCCTGGGGCCAGATGCCGGAAGAACTGAAGGAGCAGGCGATGGAGTACTATCGTCTGGCCAACGGTCTGGCCGCCGAGCTGCTGGGCTGGGTCGAGCAGTACACCCCGGCCGATATCGCCGCTCACTACAGCTGCCTCCTCTCCTCGATGATAGAAGAGAGCCAGAAGACCCTGCTGCGGGTGCTGCACTACCCGCCGTTCGATGGCACCGAGGAGCCGGGCGCCATCCGCGCCGCCGCCCACGAGGATATCAACCTGCTCACCATTCTGCCCGCCGCCAACGAGCCGGGGCTGCAGGTGAAGGGTTCCGACGGCGAGTGGATGGACGTGCCGTGCGACTTTGGCACCCTCATCATCAACATCGGTGACATGCTGCAGGAGGCCTCTCGCGGCTACTACCCCTCCACCACTCACCGCGTCATCAACCCGACCGGTGGCAGCGCCGCCAAGTCACGCATCTCCCTGCCGCTGTTCCTCCACCCGCGCCCAGATGTGGTGCTCTCCGAGCGTCATACCGCCCACAGCTACCTGATGGAGCGGCTGCGGGAGCTCGGGGTGATCTAGTCCGCCGACGAGCAGTTGTCAGAGACCAAACCGGAGCAATCTCGCTCCGGTTTTTATTTGGTGGCAGGATTGGGCAAAAAACAGAATTAAATTAGCCAATCGTGCCAATAAAACGCATTTATACCTGATAACCGTCGTAGTGATTGCGCCGTGACCTCCGTAACATGAGCGCCATTCTGCCCTGCCAAGGGGCGCTCGATTGGAGTTCTTATGAAGCAGTCCCAATGGTCATCCCGACTCGGCTACATCCTCGCCGCAGCGGGATCCGCGGTCGGTATCGGCGCAATCTGGAAATTCCCCTATGTCACCGCCGTCAACGGCGGCGGCGCCTTCCTGCTGGTCTTTCTGCTGTTCAGCTTCACCCTGGGGGTGGCGGTACTGATGGGGGAGACCCTGCTCGGCAGCATGAGTCGCCGCGGGGTAGTGGGTGCCTTCTCCGATCTGCTCGGCAAACAGTGGCGCTGGGTTGGGGTAATGGGGGTGATCTCTACCCTGCTCATCTACTGCTTCTACAGCGTGGTGGGCGGCTGGACCCTGGGTTATACCGGCATGGCCATCTCAGGCCAGCTCAATCACGGTGATGCGGCGGCCCTCACCGCCCGCTTCAATGACTATGTCAGCGGCGACGTCTGGCCCATTCTCACCCATCTGCTGTTTGCCGCCCTCACCTGGATGGTGGTGCAAGGCGGCATTCAGAAAGGGGTGGAGCGCACCCTGCGATGGATGATGCCGGCCCTGTTCCTGATGATCCTGATGCTGGTCGCCTTTGGCCTCACCCTGCCCAATGCGATGGCGGGAGTACGTCACTTCCTGATGCCCGACTTCAGCAAGCTGGGGATGTCCGGCGTGCTCGATGCCATGGGGCTGGCCTTCTTCTCCCTCTCCATCGGTCTAGGCATCCACACCACCTACGGCGCCTATCTGCCGACCAGCGAAGGGGTTGGTCGCTCCAGCCTCTGGGTGGTGCTGCTGGCCAGCATGGTAGCGGTACTGGCGGGTTTGATGATATTCCCGGTGCTGGCCTCGACCGGTATCGACCCGGCCTCCGGCCCCGGTCTCACCTTTATGACCATGCCGGCGGTATTTCAGCTGCTGCCCTTCGGTCAGGTGCTTGAGGTGATCTTCTTCGCCCTGCTGGTCTTTGCGGCGCTCTCCTCGGCCATCTCCCTGCTGGAGCATTTGCAGTGCTTCCTGTGCGAGACCTGGGGCTGGTCACGCCGCACGGCCTGCAGCGCCATCACTGGATTCGTCATGGTTAGCGGTGTTCCGGTCAGCCTGTCGTTTGGCCCGTTGCAACACGCCACCCTGTTTGGCAAAACCATCTTCGAGCTGCTGGACTTTGTCACCTCCAACCTGATGATGCCGCTGTTCGGCCTGATGCTGACGCTGCTGCTGGGCTGGAAGCTGGGACGCAAGGCGCTGCCGCAGGGGATTGCCAGCCATTGGCATCACCTGCTGATGAACTGCTGGCGCTGGATTGCCCCCTTGCTGATCGGCGGGATCTTGATTCGCGGTCTGGTGTGACGGTTACTCTTCGCGGGTGGGCTCATCGGCCCGCCCCTGGGCGGCTCTGACGGCCTCCAGGGCATGCTGCCAACGGGTGATCTCGGCATCATCCGTTCCCTTGGAGAAGACGATATAGAGACCGGCCTGATGGAGCAGTACCCCACTGCTGACAATGCTGCGCCGGGATAACCCCATCTTGTCGAGGGTGGCCTCCATCACCAGCTCCGCCATCGGCAAAGCATCGATCTTGCCCAGCATCAGCCGCTCTATCGCCTCCCCGACCGTCTTGTAGCGCACCAGATTGGTGTAGCCCTCATGGGTCAGCCGCACGTCATCGGCATTGCCCAGCACGACCCCCACTCTGGGCAGATCTCGCAGCTGCGCCAGCGAGGTCAGCGGGTGGCGACTATCCGGCGCCTGATAGATAAAGACCCGATTGATAAAGAGCGGGCCAACCCATTTGAAATGGGACTCCCGCTCCGGGAGCCGCTGTACCACGAACAGTCCATAGCCGGGCTCGACCCGTGCCAGCGCCAGCGCCCGCTTGAGCGGGTAAATCCGCACCGGATAACGGGTGCCAAGCTCCTCCTGCACCTCATCGATCAGGCGAATGGCAAATCCGTCGAGCTTGCCGTCGTGGTATTCGGTAAAGGGGGGTAAGTCGTGACTCAGCAGGGTTAATCCGGGCTGCGCCGACACACTCAGGCTGATCAGTAACCAGGGCAACACCATCCATCTCATACGACATCCTGTCTCATCGTTGTTCCCGTCAGCGCCATGTAGCAGTCACTAGTTCCAGAAGAAGCTACGTCGATTATCGCCCAGTAAATAGCCGCAAGGTAGAAAAGATACGGCCCTGCGAGGTTCTCCCCCATTGAGTTGTACGTACAGTCAGAGTGATGACAGCGGCACACATAAAAAATTTTTGATTTTATGTGTCAATTATTCTTTCCATGGTTTAGGCTGTTCCCTCATTCATTGGTCAGGTTGCCACCTCATGTCTGCCATCCTCGTGCTGTTTGGTCGATTTTTTAGCTCGCAAGAGAGGTGACCTTGCACGCACAGTTTTTCTGAATGTTCATTGCAAAGGTCGCCTCAGGCGGCCTTTTTTATGGTCTGTCGTTTATTGCTACTCAGGAGTATTGCTTCGATGTCGTGTTACCCGGAGGTTGTATGAGCCAGGTTCAGTGGTCTTCCCGTCTCGGTCATGTGCTGGCCGCAGCAGGCACAGCGATTGGCCTTGGTGCCATCTGGAAGTTTCCCTATGTGACCGCCACCAATGGCGGTGGCGCCTTCCTGCTGGTTTTTCTGCTGTTCAGCTTCACCCTGGGGGTAGCGGTACAGGTCGGCGAAACCCTGCTCGGCAGCAATAGCCAGCGCGGGGTGCTCGGCGCTTTCCGCAAACTGGTGGGGCCGAACTGGCGCTGGATGGGGTATATGGGGATCGCCTGCGGCTTCTTTATCTACAGCTTCTACAGCGTGGTGGGCGGCTGGACCGTGGGTTACGCCGCGCTGGCGATGGCTGGCAAGCTCAATCTGAGCGAAGGAAGCGCCCTCACCGCCCTGTTCAACGGCTATGTCAGCAACCCCTGGTGGCCGGTGCTGACCCATCTGATCTTCGCAGGCCTGACCTGGTGGTTCGTGCAGGGGGGTATTCAGAAAGGGGTGGAGCGGGCACTGCGCTGGATGATGCCCGCGCTCTTCATCATGATGTTGCTGCTGGTGGGGGTCGGTCTCTCCATGCCGGGCTCCATGGCGGGTGTGCGCCAGCTGCTGCTGCCGGACTTCTCCATGCTGACCGGCCAGAGCGTGCTGGACGCGCTGGGGCTGGCCTTCTTCTCCCTCTCCATCGGACTCGGCGTACATACCACCTATGGCGCCTACCTGCCCAATAGCGAAGGTGTGCTGCGCTCCGGGGTCTGGGTCGTTACCCTGGCCAGCCTTATCTCGGTGCTGGCGGGCTTGATGATCTTCCCGGCGCTGGCCTCCACCGGCATCGATCCCACCGCGGGCCCAGGGCTCACCTTTATGACCATGCCTGCCGTGTTCAGTCATCTGCCGTTCGGTCAGGGGCTGGGGGTGATCTTCTTCCTGTTGCTGCTGGTCGCCGCGCTCTCCTCCTCCATCTCCATGCTGGAGCATCTGGTGCGCTTCACTACCGAGGAGTGGGGTTGGTCGCGTCGTGGCGCCTGCAGGGTACTGACTCTTCTCATCATGGCCTCCGGCATTCCGGTGAGCCTGTCGTTCGGCCCATGGAGCGATCTGACCCTGTTTGGCAAGACCATCTTCGAGCTGCTCGACTATCTCACCTCCAACCTGATGATGCCGCTGTTTGGTCTGGTACTGACCCTGCTGCTGGGCTGGCGCCTGGGTGATGCCATTCTCCCTGTAGGCCTGTCACCCGCCCTGCGTCTGGCGCTGCTCTGGTGCTGGCGCGTGGTGGCGCCGCTGCTGATCAGCGGGATCCTGATCCGCGGGATCATGTAGCACCTTGCGCATCTTTGCGGGCAGGCCTTGGCCTGCCCTTTTTATTGCTGGCGTTTGCTTTAACAGGCGTTCATATGAGCAGCATCACGATGGATAGGAGTGCAGTCTGGCAATCTCGGCAGAGCAGAGTAGAGGATGTGCGAAATGACAGAGTGGCAGAGTGGCAGAGTGGCAGAGTGGCACACTATAAGAGGTGGTGCTCGGCTCGCCACACCGGCAACAGAAGAAGTTGAAGTACTGAATTGCGGGCAAAAAAAATCCCCATCTGAGTGGGGACGTTCTCTGCAACCGCAGCTGATATATCAGCCTCGCTTGCGAATATGGTGGTCGTTACTGGGATCGAACCAGTGACCCCCTCCTTGTAAGGGAGGTGCTCTCCCAGCTGAGCTAAACGACCTGGGATTCTGAAATGATGGTGGGTCGTGCTGGATTCGAACCAGCGACCAATTGATTAAAAGTCAACTGCTCTACCGACTGAGCTAACGACCCATCTAAATCATTTTTTTTAAACTTTTTACTGCAAATATGGTGGTCGTTACTGGGATCGAACCAGTGACCCCCTCCTTGTAAGGGAGGTGCTCTCCCAGCTGAGCTAAACGACCT